>JAQBNN010000164.1 GCA_028288505.1 Segetibacter sp.
CCTTTTTTAGCAAACTGAGGAAGTATGGTAACAGACAGGGACATCTATAAAAAGGGGCATATTATCGCAAAGCCAACGAACGATCTTCCCAAAGAAAATCTGCCATCCGGTGTGTACCCCACAAAACTCGATGGCCCTCGTGATGCGATCATTTACGTACCCGAAGGATACAGCGTTAACCGGCCTGCTTCCTTAGCAGTAATGCTGCATGGCGCTGGCGGAAACCAGGATCACGGGATGCTTTTACTAAGGCAATACGCCGATGAAAAGAATATCATACTCGTGTCTCCTGCCTCACGTGCGGCCACCTGGGATATCATTTACAACGATGCATTCGGTCCTGATGTAATTTTTATTAGCCAGGCGCTCATTATTGCTTTTGAAAGATTTGCGATAGACACCAAACACGTTGCAATCGGCGGCTTCTCCGATGGGCATCTTATGCGCTTTCCATTGGCCTTAGTAATGGAGATCTCTTCACCCACGTTATCGCTTTTTCACCAGGCTTTATGGTAACAGAAGAGAACAGGGGAAAGCCCACTGTCTTTATCTCCCACGGTGTTTTAGACCGTATACTTCCCATTGATGTATGTAGCCGAAAAGTGGTGCCCAAACTGCAAAAGGCGGGGTACAATGTTTCCTATCACGAGTTCGAGGGTGAACATATCATTCCTGCAGAAATATCAGCGAAGGCTGTAGAATGGTTCTTAAGTACATAGTTCGAAAAACAGTGTTTCTGTATGCGTAAGGCAATGGCATAATCTTTTGAATTTACTTTATTGATCGCTATTCCGTAGGAATGCATCACATTAACAGTTAGTGAAAACCCTGTTTTTTTAAAACCCAAAGCATACCTCTATGACAGAAGATTTTCAAACTGTACTCGACAATTCCCCTGTATTAAAAAGCATGTTTGACAACGCTGTTGTCAATGCCTTCCAAATAATGGATGAGGAAGGATTTATATTAAATGTAAGCAAATCGTTTACCCGCGCTTTTGGTTACGATAATGACGACCTCAGGGGAAAGCACAGCCGTGTTTTATTTACCGATGAAGATCAAAAGAAACTGCTACCGGAAATTGAGATAGAGAAAGTAAGGCAGCACGGTTCGTGTGGCGATAGGAACTACCTGGTTCATAAAGATAGTAGCTGTGTGTGGGTGACGGGTGAATCTCTTTTAGTAAAAGAGGCCACAGGAAAGCAATTTATTTTCAAAGTCCTTCAAAACATTCACGAACAAAAGGTAATGGAGAAGTTCCTGACTGAATCGCAGGAATTTTCTGAAAGTGTTGTTGGGTCAATAACAGACGCATTGGTGGTTATTGATAACAAGGGAAAGATCTTAAAATCGAATAACGCCTTTTATAATGTTTTTGAGATAAACACGGAAAGTATAGACGGCGAATACCTAGCAGGTGTAAATCATTCATTTTTGTCGTCCCCTCCGTTAGTAAAAAAAGTAGCTGAAGTAATTTCTACAGAGAGTACCCAACAGGTACAAATGGATTGGAAAGATGCGAACGGCACTTCAAAAAGCTTTCTTATCAACTTCATCCCCATGGTTGGGAAACTAATGGATACAAAGGTGCTTATGGTTATTGCCGATGTAACTATTAAAGTGCAACTAGAACAACAAAGAGAAGACCTTCTTGCATTTGTAATTCATGAGTTAAGAAGCCCGCTTGCCAACATAACCCTAAGCAATAAGCTTTTGAAAGATGCTATTGAAGAAGAAGACAAAACATTAACTGAAGACTACATTGAAAGAATTAAGGTAAATACTTCGCGGCTGAATACTTTAACGAGGGAATTGTTTGAAGCTACA
The DNA here is from genome assembly GCA_028288505.1 of Segetibacter sp. Taxonomy (GTDB): domain Bacteria; phylum Bacteroidota; class Bacteroidia; order Chitinophagales; family Chitinophagaceae; genus Segetibacter. The sequence continues at coordinate 1,828 of JAQBNN010000164.1, forward strand.
AAGGCGGGTGCAGGGCACCTTACTTTTAAGAAAGCCCTTTTTAACTTCGAGGATCTGGTGAAAGAGGTTATTAATAATGTACAATTAACATCGAACACACACCGCATACGTAAAGAAGGTGAAGCGAACATAGAGGTTTACGCTGACAGGAACAGGATGCACCAGGTATTAAGCAATTACCTTACTAACGCCATTAAATATTCGCCTGAAGCGGATAAAGTAGAGGTGCGAGTATCTACCGAATCCGGGAACGTAATAGTAGCGGTTACTGATTATGGAATGGGAATACCGCAAGACCAGGTGCAGCATTTATTTAACCGCTACTACCGGGTAGATTCTGCTAATAGAACGGATGGGTTGGGGCTGGGATTATTCTTATCGAAACAGATTATAGATGCACATAATGGAAGAGTGTGGATTACGAGCAAAGCAGAGGAAGGTTCTACCTTTTATTTCTCAATTCCTTATTAGTATTTGCCAAAAGACGAAGCGATTTTGTTTGTTGCTAAATAATGAAATTAAAGTACAAGTGTGCGACGCAACGGCTGCTTAATAGTAGCACGTTGCCTGGTCCAAAAACTATTCTAAATAATCAACGTTCCGCAAGGAACAAAAAAAGAGCTACACTTTTTGTATAGCTCTTTTTTTATTTTAGTGCACCTACTTTACTTTAAGATCGATTTGATTACTCTTAGTGGAACCACCGCCCATTCAGGCCTGTGGTTTAACTCGTAGTTGAGATCATGTATCGCCTTTTCAAGTAGATACGTTTCAAGCATCATCTTCAGGTCATCTTTTTCTTTGGGGATAAACGAACTGAACTGCACAGTTTCGAGGTAAGCATGAATGAAGAACTGGCTCATGTAGTGCGACCATAATTCAGCAAAAGGCATTAGGCCTTTTACGTCTTCTTTTGGCAAGTGCGTGTTAAGGAAAAATCCTTCGTAAGCAACATAATGCAGGGCTCTTACCATACCCGCTACATCGCGTAAAGGGGAACGTTTCAGGCGACGTTCGCTAAAGGTGCGGTTGGGGTCGCCAATAAAATTATTGATGGCGATATCTTTGCCCGTGAACAAAATGTTTCCTAAATGAAAGTTGCCATGGATCCTGATTTTTATAACATCTAGCTTCTTTGCGTAAATGCGCTTGAGTGTTGTTAGCACCTCTTCTTTGCGACCTAATATTTCACGGACTTCCTCTTTTACATCTTCATCGAGCTTGTCTATGTTTTTAATTTTACTTTGGTAAGCTTCACGAACCAGCGATTGCATTGAAGAGAAAAGGGAGCGCTGGTAGTGTAATGAAAAATCTTCAGGAACAAAGTCTTTCTCATTGCCTGAGGCAAGTGCCAAATGCATCTCGCCGGTTTTTATACCGAATAACCTTACCTGCTCGGTTGCTGTAGTGCCAAGAATCGCCTTTAGTTCTTCGGGTAGTTCGTCGATACCAACAGGGTTGCTAAGCGAACCAACCAATGGTAGCGCATTAATCGCATACCTGTCTCGTGCAAGTAATCTTTCAACATAATTGTTTAACCTGTCGAGCATGAAGGTTTTGCCATCGCCGTGGTTTTCTATCATCACTTGCATCATACCAAGCACAATTGTATCCTGGCCGGTATTCCATTCAATTGTACCAACATAAGGAGGAATGTTAGCAAACTTTACTTCGTTAGAAAGAAAGCGGGTTATCTCAACATCAGGATTGGTGGATTTATCAACTTTCCTATAGATCTTGAGGTAATAAGAGTTGTCGTAATTAACTGAGGTAAACGACTTTTCCTGCTTATGAATCTTCGATCTTATTTCAGCGTATTCCTGCACATAGGATTGCAAATCCGTATTGCCTTTATAGGTGATTTGTCCTTCCTTCAGTTTCAGTGTACTATGGGAAGCCATGTTTTTAATAAGTGAGTCTGGCAACTCTGTTGTAAATAATGCATCACATATTAACCCCTGCTCGTTGCCAACTTTTAGGGTTGCTATTAGCGCTTGTGGGCAACTCTCCACAACATTTTTAGAGAGATGCTCAGGAACAAAAGTAACTGGCAAGTGGTAGGTTTCAGGAAGGCCGCTTTCGTAGACAACTTCTACAAGAAGGGCAACTGCATTGTAACTTTTTAAAGGTATAGTGGCATGGCTCGTAACGTTCACCTGGTACACCGTACGTCCCTTGCCCAGGAACCAATTTACCTTCATCAAGTATTTTTGCAGGAGACCGTTTTCTAATTGTGGAACGAGTT
>JAQBNN010000220.1 GCA_028288505.1 Segetibacter sp.
AGAAAAACGACACCAGGTTTCCCTGTACTTGTACATAGCAAATGCTTGTTTTGTGAGTATGACTAAAGTGCTGATGTCGTTCCTGTTGATTAGAGTTGTAAAGATATAAGTGAGTGACACAACGATGCCGATATGAAAACCGGGAGTTTGTACCAGAAAAAACAAAATTTGAGAGACTGTTAAACACACTTACTGCTTTTCATGCTGGTTTCATTTATTTTGTGCCCTCAAACTTTCCCGGTTGAAAAAATTACTCGTATCGCTTATCTGTGTTTTATCCTGCTATTGTGTATCTGCCCAGGCAGATACACCGAGGGCAAGTTTGGATACGTTGCCAATACGGGCTTTGAAAGATTCTCTACCTGCTATAAGTATAATTGATACCGCAAAAGTTTTAAGAGATAGTATTGCACGGATACCTAAAAGGGGTTATTATCCTGATTCCGCGTACCAAAAGTTTCTTAACAATCCTTTCCTTCAAATAAAGGAGAAGCCTGTTTATTTAATAATAAAGCCAAGACTTCGGGAAGAAAATGACGAGATGTTTTACCTGATGGCTGGGCTATTACTATTCCTGGCCTTTATCAAATTAGTGTTCAGCAGATATTTTAATAATATTTTCAGGTTGTTCTTTCAGCCGCAGTTTAGGCAAAAACAAACAAGGGAGCAGCTGGCCCAAAGTGGTTTGCCAGCCTTTTTACTGAATCTTTTTTTTATTTTTTCTTCCAGTTGCTACATTGCTTTGCTCATCAATAACTTCACTATAATCGATAAAAGCTTCTGGTGGATTTATCTTTACAGTACTGTTATTTTACTTATACTTTATGCGGGTAAATTTTTACTGCTGCTTTTTGCGGGCTGGGTTTTTAATGTAAAGGAAGCCATTGAGACTTACATATTCATTGTTTATCTTATTAATAAAATATTGGGTGTGCTCTTGGTACCTTTTATTTTATTAATTGCCTTTTCCAGGCCGCAACTAGTTTCAGCAGCAATTACACTATCGTTTATACTTGTATTATTACTGTTTTTATACCGGTATATTGTCTCCTACGGTCTTGTAAGAAGAGATACGAGAGTAAACCCCTTACACTTTTTATTGTATGTTCTGGCCTTCGAGGTTACCCCACTTTTACTCATTTATAAAGCGTTGGTACATTATTTAGATATAAGTCTTTAATTTTGTGCAAAATCAGCCTTTAAGCATGATAAAAAACGGGGCAAAAAACACTACGTCAGGAAAAACTGTAAAGAAGATCCTGATTACCCAACCTAAGCCCGAAAATGACAAGTCTCCATACTTTGAACTTGCAAGAAAGTATGGAGTAGATCTTGTCTTCCATCCTTTTATTAAATTAGAAGGAATTCCTTCCCGTGAGTTCCGCAAGCAAAAAATTGATATTCACCAGTACTCCGCTGTTATCTTCACCAGTCGAAATGCAATCGACCACTTCTTTAGGATTTGCGATGAAATGAAGTTATCTGTTAATCAGGATACAAAGTATTTCTGCATTACCGAGGCCGTTGCATTATACCTTCAAAAATTTATTTTATATCGCAAAAGGAAAGTATTTTACGGAGCTGATGGCTCAAACAAAAGTATGTTTGATGTTGTAAACAAGCACAAAGAGAACGAGCGCTTTTTGTATGTGTGCAGCGAAAATCAGCAAGACAACGAAATCGTAAACTGGCTAAAGTCCTATAAATGCGAGTTCTCCCTGGCTTTTATGTACCGCACAATTAGTAATGATATTTTGCCGGTAATGCAAGACAATGAGTACGACGTCATTTGTTTTTTTACTCCTAGCGGTGTTAAATCGCTTTTTGACAATCTTCCGCAATACCAGCAAAACGGCGCAACAATAGGGGCTTTTGGTGGAAACACGTCGAAAGCAGTTGAAGAAGCAGGTCTTATTGTAGAAATTAAAGCTCCTGCCCCGCAAGTTCCCAGTATGGTAGCTGCACTGGAACAATTTCTTTCTCTATCAAATAAAAAGAAATAATTTTCTCCAGCTTTTATCGTTAATAAAGAAGTTTTGTAACAACAGGGGGCAGGCGAATACGTAAAAATTGCCGTTAAAAAAATAAATAAAAAAGATTTGTTAAACTAGCGTGTTATTCAGTCGAGACCCCTAAATTGTGTACAAATTCGGTACTTCTCATCATTAATTCACAATTCATTTAAGCCTTTGAACAAAATTATACTCTAGTTCTTATTTAAGATTTTCTGATACTGTTCAAAATATTCATCTTTAGAAAAAGGAGTACAATAAAAGGAATTTTACTCCGTTTGAATAGTTTGTAGAGGTTTTATTAAGGATTTTTAATTGAAGATGGAAACATATTCAATAATTTATTTTGATACATTTGCTTAATACCTATTAATCGTCAACACAAAGAATGAGAAGTCAACTGATTTTAACAGCTCTAACTGCCCTGGCCCTAAGTGCAGTCAGTTGCAACAAAAAAGGTAGTGCTAAAGGTGTGCCAGACAATGGTCAGCTGATGGGCGCATCTTACGGCAATATCCAGAGCATGGGTAAACCTTACGGCATGGTTTACGTGCCGCCCGGAACTTTTCACATGGGTCCGAGTGATGAGGACATCAACTACAATTTTACTGCTCGGAACAAGCAAGTATCCATCAACGGCTTTTGGATGGATGCCACAGAAATTACCAATAATGAGTACCGTCAATTCGTTTGGTGGGTAAGAGATTCCCTTGCCTCTAAAGAATTGGGATATGGAAAAGAAGTTGATGGAAGTTTTGCCGTTGACTGGAAAAAAGCTCCTACTATCAAGTATAATGATAAAGCGGTTCTGGAAAAGATATCAAAGTTAACTCTTACTCCCGATAACAGGCTTTATGGAAGAAATGAAATTGATCCTGAGAAGATTGTATTTAGGGTAGAAACTTTCGACTATAAAGAAGCTGCAAAACGTGAGAATAAAGGTAAACCTAGGAACACTTATATTAGTAAATACGACGAGAAAATATATCCTGACACTCTCGTGTGGATGAGAGATTTCTCGTACTCTTATAACGAGCCTATGGCTAAACGTTATTTTGCTCACCCGTCCTTCAATAATTATCCTGTAGTTGGAATAAGCTGGAAACAAGCTGTCGCTTTCTGTAAATGGAGAACTAACTATATGAATAGTTGGCTTGAAAGAAAAAAGAGAGCAGTTGAAAGTGATTTCCGTTTACCAACTGAAGCGGAATGGGAATACGCTGCAAGAGGTGGACGTACTCAATCTCCTTATCCTTGGGGGGGACCTTATTTAAGAAATCAAAAGGGTTGTCTGTTAGCCAACTTTAAACCTGGCCGGGGTAACTATGCAGAGGATGGTGGTTTCTATACAGTAAGAGCGGATGCATACTGGCCTAATGACTATGGTTTGTACAACATGTCAGGAAACGTTGCTGAGTGGACTACTTCTCTTTATTATGAGGGAGGGTATAACTTTCAGCACGATATGAACCCGGATATTCGTTGGGATGCAAAAGATACCGACCCTCCGAGAATGAAGCGTAAAGTGGTACGGGGCGGAAGTTGGAAAGATGTAGGATATTTTCTTCAGACAGGTACTCGATCTTATGAATACCAGGATACAACGAAGTCTTATTTAGGTTTCCGTTGTGTAATTGATCTTCCCGCAATGATGAAAAGAAGATAATCAATAGCTCCTTATATTAGAAATTTAGCAAACCTTTATTGAAAATTTATTGCTTGAAAAGGATGGGGACTTAGAAAAGCCCCCACCTTTATAGGCTTTTTATTCTCTCAATATTCTCGTAAAACAAACAAAAAAACAAAAAAAAGTTATGTCTTCAGGTGTTTCTCCCGCAACTAACAGACTCGTAAACGTAGTTGTCTGCCTTGGTGCAGCAGTAGTAATTTTCGGTGCATGGGCTAAGATCCTGCATAAGTCTTTTGCTGATATAATGTTAACAGTGGGTCTGTTAACAGAAGCAGTAATCTTTATTATTTATGCAATTCTTCCTCCGCCCGATGCAGGTGCTCCAAGTGCTCCTGTTGTTGTCGAGAATTCAAAAGGAAATCCGGCTCTAAAGTCAATGGAGAAAATGCTGGAAGATGCTGATATCACTCCAGCTAATTTGACAAAGCTTAGTGCAGGTTTTCAAAAGTTAGGAACTACTGTTACAAGTATGTCTGAAATTGGAGATGTAGTAAAAGCTACTGGAGATTATGCCACTAAAACCAGGGCCGCAGCAGCAGCTCTAGATACGGTTAAAGATGCATATGTGAATACCGCAAACTCCTTGTCTTCATTTAATGCAGCTAGCGAAAGCACAAGGCAGTTCCACGATCAGGTTCAGGTATTAACTAAAAACTTATCGTCTTTAAATACTATTTACGAATTGGAATTACAGGAAAGCAATAACCACTTAAAGGCACTGAACCAGTTTTATGGTAAACTAGCCCAGGCAAGCAACGCAATGTCAGGAAGTGTGGAAGATGCTAAAAAGGCTCAGGAGCAAATAGCAATGTTAGCGAACAACCTTGGTCGTTTGAACTCTGTATATGGAAACATGCTAAGTGCAATGCAAGGAAGATAATTTCCTGGAATTTAACTCGTAAACTAAAAAAATTTAAATAACCCCATGTCTCTACCTAAAGAGCCGCGGCAGAAGATGATCAATATGATGTATCTGGTGCTGACAGCATTGCTGGCACTAAATGTATCTGCTGAAATTCTTAATGCCTTTAGAACAGTTAATAGCAGTTTGGCGAACTCAAATGCTATTATAGAAGCCAAAAATGAAGGATTATTCAAATCTTTCAAAGCGAAAATGGCAGATCCAAAAACAGCCGAAAAAGCTACACTTTGGAATGAAAAAGCAACCAAAGCTAAGACTTATGCTGATGATTTGTATAACTACATTGAAACAGTGAAAACAGATTTGATGAAAGCTTCAGGTTTAGATGCTGATGGACACTACAAAGAAGACGATATAGATACTCCAACCCGATTATTAGTTGAAGGAGTTAGGGGTAAAGAACTTTTGCAAAGGCTCGGCGACTACAAGCAAAAACTGTTGAAAATCGACGCTGAAATTGAGAAAGAATTCGCTAATACATTACCAATCGATCTTACGGCTCCTAAAACGCAACATGCTGGTAATAGCGATTGGGCTTCTGCTTACTTTAGAATGACGCCTACTGTAGCATCTATTACGATGTTGAGTAAGTTTCAGAACGATGTAAGGAACAGTGAAGCACAAATTGTTGATTTTTGCCACAGGAAAATTGGCGAAGTTGAAATAGTGTACGACGAGTTTGCAGCTTTCGCTGGTACAAATTCTCAGTACTTAATGCCGGGTCAGGAACTTGTAATAACTGCAGGTATCGGTGCTTTCAGTAAAGCTGCAAGACCTAGTATTTCTGTTGACGGAGCTGGGATGACGTTGAACGCTCAAGGTGTTGCTGAATACAAAACATCTGTTGGCGGTCCAGGCTCTTACAGCAAGAAAGTTGTAATTAATTTTACAAAGCCTGACGGTTCTTCTGCCCAGGAAATAAAAGAAATTCAATACACCGTAGGTTCTCCTACCGGAGCTAGTGTAAGTGCAGACAAAGTGAACGTACTTTACATCGGTTTAGAAAACCCATTAACAATCAGCGGAGGAAGTGCTGGTGCGGAAAAAACAAAAGCAAGTATAACATCCGGACAACTAAGAGATCTTGGTGGTGGAAAATATATTGCGACTGTAAGTGCGCCTGGTGAGACTACTATAAATGTGACAGTTGAAGGAAAAACAACTCCTTTTCGTTACAGGGTTAAGAATGTTCCAAAGCCAACTCCAATGGTGGGAACAAATGAAGGTGGTCGTGTTCCAGCCAACGTGCTTAAAGCACAGCAAGGTGTTAGAGCAGATTTAAAAGACTTCGTTTTTGAAGGAGTAAAGTTTGATGTTGTAGGCTTTATTGTGTATGCTACTGGTGCAGGTTTTCTTGAAAATCCAGGCTATGCACCAAATAATGGTAGTGCTTACTTCAACGGAGATGCAAAAAAGATTTTAGAAAAATGCCGTCCTGGATCAACTGTAGTTATTGATGAAATTAAGGCAGTTGGCCCTGGTGGTGGAACAGTTAAGTTGCCACCGATAGTGTATACTTTATATTAAAAATTGTTCGTTATGAATACAAGATGGTTTAAAGCAGGTGTGTTGGCTATATCAGCCTTTGTAATGATCGCTGAGGTGAATGGGCAAGCTAAACCTAAACCAGCAGGTAACCGTACCTCTACTGCAAGACCTGCAGCCGGTGGATACGGCGGTGGGTACGGAGGCGGCTATGGCGGTGCACCTGCGGTACGAGATACCTCGAAAAAGAAAATAACTACTAACCCTAAACCCGAAAGCACTGGCGGTTATGGTGGAGGGTATGGTTCTGCTACAAGTAGCGCCGCTGGTAGTTCTTTTAATTCAAACGTTCCTACCGAGGTGATCAAAGGAAGCGGTTCTGGTATTGGAGATTCTATAGCCCCTTCTTTACGTAATGACAATGCAATCGACAGGCAGTTGGTGAAAGATAGAAATCCACTGGCTTACGAGCATATCAGGGAAGATGACGCAGTTTACCGCCAGCGTGTATGGAGAGAAATAGATACCCGTGAAAAAATGAACCTGCCTTTCAGATATGCAGCCGATGAGGATAATGGAAACCAACGTTTCATTTCTATCTTGTTCGATGCTATCCAGTCTGGTGACGTGACAGCTTTTAGTGGTGACGACGACCGTTTTACAACTCCTCTTACCAAAGAAAAAGTTGCGCAGGCAATCACTGGTGGATTAGATACCGTTCCAGTAACTGACCTTGAAGGTAACGTGATCAAAAACGAGGTTAGACAGAAAATGGTTGAACCAGATTCAATCTATAGGTATAGAATTAAAGAAGAGTGGATTTTTGATAAAGAAACTTCAAGAATGTTTGTAAGGATCTTAGGAATCGCTCCAATCATGATGAAGTACACTTCGACAGGGATGGCGATTGGTGACATGACTTTGTTCTGGGCTTATTATCCTGATCTTAGACCAACCCTTGCAAAGTATGAAGTTTATAATGGTAAGAACTATGCAGGTCGTATGAGCTGGGAGGAATTGTTCGAAAGCCGTTTCTTCACTAGCTACATCGTTAAGTCTACCATGGATAATCCGTTTGACAGAAGTTTAAAAGAATTCATAAAAGATCCTTTGTTCCGTCTTCTTGAAGGAGAGAACATTAAAGAAAAGATCTTTAATTATGAGCAGGATCTTTGGTCGTACTAGTAGAGGATTTATGGTACGAGCATCAGGAAACAAATTTTGCTTCCGTTGCGTCGCACTCTTGTACTGAATAACAAAAAGCAACAAAGCGTATTAATACTTTTAAAGAGCCCATAGTCGGGCTCTTTTTTATTTGCCTATGACTTGTTAACAATCTGGTTATTCTGTGAAAAAACATTAAAAAAAATTTGAAGGCCTATTGCCGTGTCATCTGCTTTTTCTATCTTTACCTCGGTTTTTCATAGGATATTGGATTTTAAAAACGGGGCTGGATATTTATCCTGGCCCCTTTTTTTATTTATGCAAACAATTAATGCATTGCCGAAGGAAGAATTGAAAGTAAAAGTGAGTGACACAACGATGTTGAAGTGTATTCTTTCGCTGGTCCAAAAAAAGAAAAAAACTCTTACAGATTGCTTTCTGCAGAAACAAATTCGTCTCTATTGAAATGTTTCCAAACTATCATCGCTTTCGACTTTCCAATCACAACCGTTAACTCTTCCAAAGACTTTGTTTGAACGTTTTTTACCGATCTGAATTCTTTTAAAAGAATATCGGCAGTTGACTTGCCTATGCCTTCAATTGTTTCAAGCTCATTTTTAAAAGTTCCTTTGCTTCGCTTCAGGCGGTGAAATGTTATACCAAAGCGATGTACCTCGTCTCTAATTCTTCTTATCAATTTTAAACTTTCACTGTCCCAAGGCAACTTTTTACTTTGCTGGTCCCCGTGAAAGAAGAGTTCTTCTTCATTTTTTGCGAGACCTACTACTGTCATTTTTCCCATCAATCCTAATTCAGCAACACCTTCCATGGCAGCATTAAGCTGGCCCTTGCCTCCATCTATAATTACCAACTGAGGAAGTGGTTGCTCTTCTTTGACCAACCTACTATATCTCCTAAGAACCACCTCTTTCATTGTTGCAAAGTCGTTAATTCCTTCAACCGTTTTCACATTGAAGTGCCTGTAATCTTTTTTACTTGGGATGCCTTTTTTAAAACAAACCATAGCGCTTACGGGGTAGCTTCCCTGGAAGTTAGAGTTGTCAAAGCACTCAATGTGCTCGGGCAGATCCTGCAACTGGAGATCTTCCTGTAACTGGTATAAAACCTGGCGACGCTCGTGGTCGGTTTTGCCTTCTAACTGTAAAATTTTCTTTTTTCTTATTTCCTCTGTAAAGTAGTCGACGTTCTTGATGCTCAGATCAAGCAGCTTCTTCTTATCGCCCGCTTTGGGTACAGTAACAGTTATCCCTTCAACTTCAAACTCGATCTCAAACGGAACAATTATTTCAGGCGCTTTACTTTCAAACGTTTCTCTCAGTTGTAATATGGCCAAAGGCAGAACTTCATCTTCGGTTTCTTCAAGCTTTGTTTCTACCTGTACTGTATGTGTTTGGACTATTGTTCCATTTTGTACCATGAGGTAGTTGACGTAGGCTATATTACCGTCTTTTAGAATGGAAAAAACGTCGACATTAGAAAGATGACGGCTTACGATAACCGAACGAGAAGTATAATTTTCCAAATGGTCAATCTTCTTCTTTGTTATTTCTGCTTTTTCAAAATGAAGATTCATAGCATGTGCTGCCATCTCGCTTTTGAAATGTTGTATTACAGGTTGGAGGTTTCCTTTTAAAATATTTCGTACCTGTTGTAATGCCTCGTCATATTCCTGCTCGCTCTGCTTTGCCTCGCAAGGGCCCTTGCAATTGCCTAAATGGTACTCAAGGCAAACTTTAAACTTACCCTTTTGAATGTTGTTTTGCGTAAGATTAAGTTTACACGTTCTAAGCGCAACATTCTGCTTGATAAACGTGAGAAGTTCCCTGACTTTAGCAACGGAAGTAAAAGGTCCTAGATATTCAGAGCCGTCGTTAATTTTTCTTCTCGTTAAAAAAATTCTGGGGTAAGGCTCTTTTTTTATTACGATAAAGGGAAAGCTCTTATCATCCTTCAGATCAATATTAAACTTCGGCTTGTATTGTTTTATTAAAGAGTTCTCCAAAAAGAAGGCGTCCTGCTCGCTATCAACAATTGTAAACTCAATATGATGGATCCGGTGAACTAGTTCGTGGGTTTTATAGCTGCTTAATGTCTTGGTAAAATAGCTTGCAGTCCTTTTTCTTAAATCTTTTGCTTTTCCTACATACAATAGTTCATTCCGAGCATCGAAGTACTTGTAAATGCCGGGTTGATGAGGGATGGTATGAGAAATCTGCTGATATTCCTTTGATGTCATGTTTAATCCTCGCTTCACTTTTCATTCCACACAACAGTGGTTTGGTAAGATGTTTCTTTGTTATCTGGTCTTTCTACAAGCCTTGATATTTGGAAGCTGCTATTAGGTTTCCAACTTAGTTGTTCTATTGCTGAACTATCCCCGTAGTTGATAAACTTTCTAATAAAAATTCTTTTAACTGTTTCACCGTCATCTTCAAGCAGCACATCTATATTATGTACCTCTAAATCTTTATTAGCAGTAGTATAATTTAATGTAAAACTGTTAGTGGTTTGATCATGAAAAATCATTTCCTTATAAAAGGGTTTAATAGACGAAGCATTTATATCGGCCTTTAAAAAAGGTTGAGCCAGCACAGTAAGATCTTGGTTATTGATAGAAACAGAGTCTTTTTTTCCATTTGTGACCGTGAGTTTATAAATATAATAAGGCGTTTTTTGTACTTCGTTTATTTGGCTTTTTACAAAATCAACTACCTGGAAGTACCTTGAAGTGTCCACTGGAGCTGCTGCCTGTGCTTGTATAGGTTTAGATTCCTTATTTTTACAGGCAACTCCAATCAGTAAAATTAATAGAAGACAAATGTCATATCTCATGCTGCAAAAATACATTAGTACTACTGCAATAAAAAAAGGAGCCTGTTAAACTAACAGCCTCCTTTTTTTATTACAGTTATTTTATTAGTGGAGTCTTTTTGTAAATCCTATTTTAACGCCGTAGTCAATTAGGTGCTCTTTTATTGGGTATTGATGAATAAAAGTTGATAAATACTGGTACCTCAACTGGGGCCCTAACTGCCATTTAAAGTCCCCTGCCGAATAACTAATGAAGGTCTCGAAGCTGGTATTTAAATTCCAGTTCCTGAACATATCGGCATTTTCCGTATAATTCTTAAGATTTGTAGTGAGCAGGTAAGCATCTTTATTAAGTAGGTAGGTAGGTTGAAGAGTACCGGCTACATTTAGTTGAACTTTTTTATTACCAATTATTTCCCATTCAAGTCCTATAGGTATTGCTAATTGGAAATAACGGTTTACTAATTCCTGGTCTTTGTATCCATTAGTAGTGCGGTAAACAGAATAAGAAGAAAGAGAGTCTAAGCCTGAATTAGTTACAAGTGCTATGGTGGCTAATTCAGAACTAGAACGGTATGCCTCTATGTTGTACTGGCGAGTGTTGAGCTGCAAACCTGTTTTCAATCTTACTTTTTTCGAAATATCGTATAAAAGTCCTACACCTGTTTCGAAACCCGTGCCTGGCTTGTGCCTTACAATTTTGTTTACATCTGTAACATAATTTAGAGCTATAGGTCCACCCGTCTCACCATTAGCGGTATTAACCGAGCGGTCTTCTTTCAGCCTTCTGTAGCTAGCTGACGGGGTAGTATAAACATGGTAACTAAAACGACTTTGCTTACCTGTTTTCTTTTTTGCAACTAGAGGCAAAATGTCCTTTTGCTGTTTCAGGTATTCATCCACCATATTCCTGTCATCGAAATCCTTAATTCCTTCGATCTTTAATTTGGTTGTTTGTTTTCCAGGCTTTTTAAACACGTCTAAGATTAAAACAGGAGAGGCAACAAGGGCAGTTGCTGAAGGTGAAATTGTAGCAGGTTCGATGTTTTTACCCTGCAGGACTATTTCGTTTTCTATCCTATTTTTTTTGCTAGAAATTTCTTTTAAAATTGCATCAGAATGGTTTTCACTTTTAGGAATAGAATTATTAAGATTAGCAGTTTGAACTGCAGCAGCACTGCTTGAATTATTGGAGTAGGTACCGGTATTAGTCTGGAATGTTTCTTTTTTGCCTGCTCTTAAAAATGGAGAAGTAGAAGCTATATTATCTTTATCACCAGTATTTGTAGAAGTATGCTTAGCAGCAGCATTAGGTTCTATTGTAAAAATGTTACGCTTAGGCAAAAAGTAGATACTAACACCAACAGTAGTTATAAGTAAGATAAATGCAGCAATAGGAAGAGCAGGCCACTTACTATGACCGTGGAGTACTGTATTGATATTCCTCCAAATACCATCAGAAGGATACATCCGGTGGTTATTGGTTTGATCCTGAAGAAACTCTTCGAATTCGTCTCTGAATTGATTGTCGTCCATCTCTCACATGCAGTTTTATCACTTTTTTACGCCAGCCAACCACTTGAACCTGGCTTTTGGTTTCTCTAATATATTTTTCTTCACTAAAATGTTCTCAAGCATTGCCTTTGCCCTGGTATATTGACTCCTGCTTGTACTTTCTTCTATATCTAGCATCTGCGAAATTTCCCTGTGGCTAAAGCCTTCAATTGCAAAAAGGTTTAGTACAGTTCTATAACCAATTGGTAAGATCCTTATACATTCAGTTACCTGTTTTGCCTGCATGATCGAAGGAATTGTTTCCTCTTTTATATGCAGGTAACCTGCCTGTCCAAGATCTACGCTTTCATTAAACTTCTTATACTTCTTCAAGAAGTTAATACAAGTGTGAACTATTATTCTTCGTATCCACCCCTCGAATGCACCTTTGCTTTGGAAGGTATGTATCTGGGTAAACACTTTTATAAATGCTTCCTGTAACATATCTTCTGCATCTTCCCTGTTTTGTGCATAACGATAACAAACCGACAGCATCTTCGGGCTATATCGATTATACAACTCCCTCTGTGCTGAAGGGTCGTTTTGTAAACAACCGCTAATAATGTATTCTTCTGTCATGCAGGTAATTGAAGTGATTACCCTAAAATTAGACAAATTTTATTGCTACTAGCTGCATTTATACAAGAATTATTTTGTAAAAGCGAGGCGTGAAAATCATATTTTTATACAAAGACAGGTAATTGCTTAAAAACAACGATTTATGAAGACTATTCTCGTTCCTACAGACTTTTCGCCTACTGCAAAAAATGCCGGGTTGTACGCTATTGAGTTGGCAAAACAAGTTAAAGCCACAAAGGTAGTTTTATACAATGCTTATCAATCGCCAGTTGTAACTGAGCCTACAATGCCGGTGGTTCAATTAATTGATATAGACACTTTGAAAAATATTAGTGAAACAAGCCTTAACACGTTTAAAGAAACCCTTTCAGCATCCTGCCCTCCTGAAATTCAATTGGAGACGTTTAGTGAATTCGCTATCCTTTCAAGTAACATAAATGGAGTTTGCGAAAGAACAAATGCTGATATTATCATAATGGGAATTACAGGCGGAAGCAAGATAGAAGAAGTATTAATAGGAAGTAGTGCTATAAGTGTTGCTACCCATACAAAAACGCCGGTCATAATTATACCACCTCATTCTACATATACCGCTATTAAAAAAGTTGTCCTTGCATGCGATTTTAAAAAGGTGCAGGAGACCACTCCGGTAGCGCCCATCACCAAAATTTTAAATGCTACTAATGCTGAACTGCACGTAATAAACGTGAGCAACAACCATAAAGAAATAAGTGGGGAAATGCAGTCACAAAAAGAGATACTTAATAAGCTGCTGGAAGGGTTTAACCCGCAATATCATTTTATTGATAGCGACGATTTTATTGAAGCGATCAATGCTTTTGCTGATGAACAAAAAGCCGATCTTATTATTACCATTCCAAAGAAGCATGGGTTGTTTGATGGGCTTTTTAGAACGAGACATACAAAGCAACTTGCTTTCCATAGCCATGTACCTCTAATGAGTATTCACGAAGAGGAGTTGTAAGTTTTCTTATAAGTTTCGAATTGTTGTTGTAAGGTTTTGTCCTTAGCAGTAATACTGCTATTAAGCTTTCGTTGCGTCGCACTCTTGTACTTTTATAACCATACTCAACTAGCTACAACAAAAATCCTCTGTAGCAGAGTTTAGGCTTTCCTTTTAAAAAAGCTGAATAAAGAAATCTTGCACACGAGTGCGACGCAACGGAAGCGTAATAGAAATTCGAATGTTTAGTACAAAGAAATTCTCGTAAATACCAACGTGTTTAATAATGCTTTTTTAAGACAAATATTTCGCAACAATTGGAAGGCGTCGACCTACTCCAAACGCTTTAGGGCTCACCCTAATGATCGGGCAGAATTGGTTGCGTTTATATTCGTTGGCATTCACAAGTTTTAAAATGCGATCAACGAGGGCCGGTTCGAAGCCCTGTTCTTTTATCTCATTTGGCCCCATTCGCCTTTCGATATACTGATAAAGAACTTCATCAAGAATATTATATTCAGGAAGACTGTCGGCATCTTTTTGTCCCGGTCTCAACTCGGCACTTGGCGCTTTATCTATGATGTTAGCTGGTATAATTTCTCTATCGCGATTTATGTAGCGGGCAAGCGCATAAACTTGTTGTTTGTATAGATCGCCTAGCACGCCAATGCCGCCTGCCATGTCACCATACAAGGTGCCGTAGCCTGTTGCCAACTCACTTTTGTTTGACGTATTCAACAAGATGTATCCAAATTTATTTGCTATGGACATTAATAAGTTTCCACGTGTTCGGCTTTGAATATTTTCTTCGGCAATGCTAAATGGAAGGTCCTGGAAAATGGGTTTTAAAGTCGATAAGAAACTTTCGTAGATAGTGTTGATGCGAATAACATCGTAACGATTTTGAAGATTCTCACTGAGGTTTACTGCATCGTCAACAGAGTGGCTGGTGCTGTACGGAGACGGCATTAAAACAGCTCTTACATTTTCTTTACCTAACGCCTCAATAGCAAGGGCCAAAGTAACCGCACTATCAATACCTCCTGAAGAACCAAGTATTGCTTTCTTAAAAGCCATCTTTTGAAAGTAGTCGCTAATGCCAGTTATTAAAGCTTTATGAATGCCTTCAATATTTAGTTCGGGATCGAATTTTTTTGGGTTAGGAAGTATGTGAGAAATAACAGGAATGAAACCGTTTTCTTTTTCAAGGATAGATCCATCATCTAATAAAGTAACTCCTGCAACAGCTTCCTGGAAGCGTGGGAAGCATTTGCAAAGATTACCTTGTTTATCAAACACGAGTGAAGCACCATCGAAAACTATTTCTGTTTGGCTGCCTACCGCATTGCAATAAAACATAGGCAGGTTGTACTTCATTACGTTTGATTTTATAACGGCCTTTCTTTCTTCTTCGTGAATATAATCGAATGGAGAAGCACTTAAATTAATCATGATGTCAGGCTGTTGCTCCATCAATTTATCCATGGGGCAAATGCGGTACAAAGGATTGTGGTTTATGTTCCAGATATCTTCGCAAATAGTTACTGCAAGCCTTTTGCCTTTAAACTCAACTACGTGCCAATCAAAAGCTGGTTCAAAATATCGATACTCATCAAACACATCGTAAGTAGGCAAGAGCGTTTTATGAATTTCAGCTTTGATCTCTTTCTCGTATAATAAGAATGCGGCGTTGAAAAGATCTTTGCCTTCTACTGTTGGGTTTCGTGCAGGAGATCCAACAAGTACGCCTATTGTATCTGCATGTTCTTTTATGGTATCTATAGCCTGGTAGCATTTATCAATAAAATCGTTGAACTCTAAAAAATCTCTTGGAGGATAGCCACAAATACTTAGCTCACTAAAAACGATAAGATCTCCTTGCTGTTTTTTTGCTTCTTCAATTGCTGCAATTATTTTGTTTGTATTGCTTTCGAAGTTGCCGGTGTGATAGTTTTGTTGAGCTAAAAAGATTTTCATAATTCAAATTTCACGATTTATGGTTGAATTAACGCCAAAGTTCGTGCCTTAATGTAATTTGCCCCAAAGGATAGATGGTATGAAAAGAAGCATCGTTACGGCATTTTTATTTTTGGTATTAACGGCCTGTAGCAATAAAAAAATTCCGGATGTAAGTAATATAAAAGTGGACCTTACCGTGCAAAGATTTGAGAAAGATTTCTTTGCAATGGATACTTCTAATATCGATCAATCGTTACAATTATTGCATCAGAAGTATCCGGTTTTTTTACAGGATTATGTATTTAATATTTTAGGATTGCCTTCACAGCCCGATAGCTCTGTGGTAGTGGTACAAAACATAAAGGCTTTTATTAGTTCTTATGTTCCTGTTAATGATTCGGCTAATAATGTATTTAAAGATTTTACTTCGATTGAAAAGGATGTAAAGCGCGGACTGCAATTCGTGAAATATTATTTTCCTACTTATAAAACGCCGAGTAAGCTGATCACTTTTATTGGTCCCCTTAATAGTTATGGCAACATTCTAACTACTGATGCTTTTGGCGTTGGCTTACAATTGTACATTGATAAGAATTATTCTTTGTATACAAGTGAAGCAGGTCAGCAATTATATCCTGCTTATATAAGCCGTCGTTTTGAACCTGCTTATATACCTGTAAACTGCATCAAGAATATTGTAGATGATCTTTATCCTGATAACAGTGCAGGAAGACCTTTAATAGAACAAATGATAGAAGCCGGCAAACGGCTATACCTTCTCGATCATTTGTTACCGGAAACAGAAGATACTTTAAAGACTGGCTATACTGCAGCACAGTTAGCTGGCGCAATGGAAAATGAAGGATTTATATGGGGCTTCTTCGCCAAGAATGATTTACTTTTTGTAACCGATCCTGCTATTACGAAAGACTATATGAATGAAGCTCCCAACACTGCTGCGTTAGGAGCTGCATCGCCTGGTTATATTGGCCAATTTGTAGGATGGCAAATTGTAAAAAAGTGGATGGATAAAAATAAAAACATTGGGTTACCTAAACTGATGGAGACAAACGCTAAAACAATTTTTGACCAGGCAAAGTACAAGCCTAAATAATTGTTTAAAGCCGGGTAAAAGAAGCATGATGCGTTTAGTACAAAAGTACAAGTGAGTGACACAACGATGATGAGGGAAGTTGTAAAGCTGGAAAACAAAGAATCGAAACGCCTTAATGCTTCGCTTTTGCAATAATCCAATGTACAAAATTTACGGTTCCAAATGCAAGTAGTAGTGCTGCGGTACCTGTACCAAATAATGTAAACGAAACGGGCATAGCTGTAAATTACGAAGCCTAGCCCGGTAAACTAAAATAATATCCCTTCTATTTTCTTAAAAGCTTCGCCGGCAGGTACATGTTCCCAAAGAATATTATAAATAGTTTCAGCGATGGGCATGGGCGATTTTAGTTCCTCGTTTTTTTTATGTATGCAACGGCTGGCATTATACCCTTCTGCTACCATGTTTAGCTCTAACTGCGCCGAGGTTACAGAGTAGCCTTTGCCAAGCATGTTGCCGAAAGTACGGTTGCGGCTGTACAAGCTGTAGCACGTTACCAACAGGTCTCCCAGGTAAACGGATGCTGCATAGTTAACCGGTTCGATTTCGTGCTCTGCAACCACTTCTTTTAAAAAGTCGGCCATCTCGTTAGCGCTATTAGCAATGTAAACACTTAAAAAATTGTCGCCGTATTCGAGCCCGTGAGCAATGCCAGCGCCTAGTGCGTAAATGTTTTTTAGCACTGCAGCGTACTGCACGCCCAATACATCGTGGTTTACCACAACATTCAAGTATTCGGTGCGAAAATGCTCGGCAAGACTTTTCGTCTCCACTTCATCCATGCCCGAAAAAGTAAGATAGCTAAGCTTTTCTGATGCAACTTCTTCGGCATGGCAAGGGCCAAGTACGGTATGATAATCTGTAATGGAAAAATTGAAGTTTTGTTGCAGGTGATCGTTTAGCAGTTGGTTGGAGCCCGGTAAAATGCCTTTAATGGCCGAGATCACTTTTTTACCTTCAAAAGCATTTTTGGGAAGTGTTTTCAAAACGTCCTCAACATAAGCTGAGGGGATGGCAAAAATGATAACATCGGAATTCTTCACAACTTCTACAGCATTGCTGTTGGGCTTAAGTAGCGCCGTGTTAAAATAAGCAGAGCTTAAATAATGCGGATTGTGCTTTCTCTGCTGAATATAATTAATCGTTGCAGTATTACGTATCCACCAATTAATGGTGTGGCCGGCATCTGTAAGAATTTTTGCAAGGGCTGTGGCCCAACTTCCGCTTCCGATAATTCCAAATTGCATGTAAACCATTATAAGTTGCGGCAAACATACAAACAGAAGGGTATTTATTAATAAAAATGATACTGCCTCAAAAACGTTATAAGTTGCATTAAGAGGACTTTAGATAACAAGCATTAGTCCTGCAATACAACATTGTTGTGTTTTCTATGGTTTTTCCAAATTAAGGTTGGTAGATGTAGTTTTCGTTGTATGGTTCATCATTTCTTATGACGGCTGCTATTCTTAAAGCCAGT
>JAQBNN010000235.1 GCA_028288505.1 Segetibacter sp.
ACTCTTCTTTGATCAATTCAAGTAATTGCTTAACGCCTAAAAATTCACCTGTATCTGTCACATTGATTTTCCCGAGATACCAGTCGGGATCAATATTGAAATTTCTCCATTGAATCATCTTTAAGCCGGTCTCTCTAATTACTTTTCGCAGTGCTTCATATTCTTCCACGCTGTCGGTCATGCCAGGAAAAACAAAGTAATTGATACTTGTCCACCCGCCAAAACTATTAACCACTTTAAGGCTTTCTATTATGTCTTCAAACTGGTAGTTGTTGGGTTGGTAGTAAGCTGTATAAATGTTTTTACGAACACTGTTTAAACTTACACGTATGCTATCCAAACCGACATCGCATAAAGCTCTAACAGCATCGGGCTTGCTGCCGTTAGTATTTATATTAATGCTTCCTTTCGATGTATGTTTTCTTATCTCAATAATCGACTCTCTTATTGTTTGCCACATCAGCAAAGGCTCGCCTTCGCAGCCTTGACCGTAGCTAACAATAGGGTAGGGTGCACTTTCCAAATGTGGAACGGTGTATTCAACAATTTCTTCTGCTGTAGGCTTAAAGGTTAGGCGATCTTGTGTGCTTATAATTGTTTCCTCTTCTGGCTGAAAAGAAATACAGCCAATACAATTTGCATTACAAGCCGGTGATGTTGGAATAGGACATTCCCACCTACCAATAAAATAGTTACGTGCGGCAGGACATTGGTAAGTAAGTGCACAGTTATTTGCAAGGTGTTGAACCAAACGGTTATTGGGGTAAGTCTGTAAGATCTTTGCAACACCGCTCTCAACTACTTGCTGGTCGTAACCTTCACAATCCTGGCGAATGTCCTGCTCAATTCGCATAGCAGGAACGTAAAATTTATTATTTAACCAACCTGCTGCTGTATAGCAAAACAGCGGAAGCGTAGGTGCATCAGGCGCTGTTTCGTAGGCAGCAATATAAAAACCTGTATGTGCAGGAGGTATGAATGCTGCTACTGCCCAACCCAGTTCGCACAAGCGCATCTGGCCGGTCTTTACATCAATGCCGATTCCGCGGCGACCGGGTAGTTCGTACACGTTGCCGCCTTCTGGTAATTCTATCCATTCGTCCACTGCAATTTCCATTGCGTCCCAGCCGCTTCTGCCGGCCACGTATAGCGAAGTATCCTCGAAAATATTTCCCTTTCCGTCGCTATAAAGTATGTATGGTGATTGTGTAATCATTAATATTTTTTTTGTTTCCAACGGTAGTTTTTCATGGCTTCATCGTTGTGTCACTCACTTGTACTATAAACCTTCATTCAAATGTGCCGCAAAGGCACTAAGGCACCAGGTTTCGCTAAGAACACCTTTGTGCTTCTTTCCGTCTTAGTGACTTTGCGGCTATTTAGTTGCTGCATAAAGTACTATAAGTACAAGAGTGCGACGCAACAATGCCGATAATGAAAGACCCATGCTTAGTACAAAAAGAATCTACACGCCTTTTAAATGCTGCCTGCAAAACTCGTTGAACTCACTTTCGGTTTTCTCCGATACCATTTCGTCAACCTCTTTTTGATACACCTTGTTGTTCTTTTGATCAACAGTAAGTAAGCCGTCTTTCAGTACTACATTATTCAATTCAATCCATTTCATCCGCTTTTTTGGGAATGAATTAAACACCACTTCTTTAGCGGAGAAACCAACCTCTTCAGGAAACTTTACCTGCTTTTCGAACAGGCCTGCAATAACATATAAAACGCCCATCCAAATGTTTCCAAGTATGTAAAACCAGCCGACCGCAGATAACAGTAAAGCCGTGCGATAGAAAGTAATTCCTTTCTTCTTTTTTTGCCAGGTAGAATAAACCCAGGCCGCGATAACCAGCAATACAATAACCAGAACGCTCCAAGTATAATGGCTCAGGTAGTAAGTGTACGCTAGCAACAACACCGTAAACAGGCACATAATCGTGCTTATCATATCAACAAGACGATAATCGGAACGGCGCATTGTAATTACGTAATCGTACACCATTTAGCTATTGCTTTTTACCAAAAGGTTACATAAGCGGAACAAAATTCGTGCAGCTATGTTAGAGTCAAGTCCGTTATCGCCAACGCCAACCTCCACCAGGTCGAAGCCAATTAATTTTCTGCCACTTTCAATTACCTTCTTTATAAGATAATTTACTTGCTCCACTTCAAACCCGCCTGCTACCGGTGTACCTGTGTTAGGGCATAGTTTAGGATCAAGGCCATCGATATCAAAACTTAAATAAACCTTTTGAGGAAGATGATTTACGATTTCGTCAACCAGTTGTTTCCAAGTCTCGCCTTCAAATTGTCTTTCTTTTATGTCTTTATCAAAATAAGTGATAACCCTGTTTTGGCTATTGGCAATGTATTCAAATTCACCCTCGCTATAGTCGCGAATACCTACTTGCACAAGCTTCGTTATTGCTTCAATTTCGGTAAGTGCGTTATACATTATTGAAGCGTGGCTGTATTTGAAGTCTTCGTAAGCTGTTCGAAGATCGCAGTGAGCATCAATTTGTAAAATGCCGAAATCGCCGTGTTTCTCAGACAACGCTTTCATAAAACCTAAGGGTGTACTATGGTCGCCGCCTAAAAGACCTACCAATTTATCTTTATCTAAGAGTTCTTTTGTTTTGTCGTAAACCCAGGTATTCAGCATTTTACCGCCTTCGTTAATTTCCTTCAGGCTCTTACACATAAACCTGTTGCCCTGCACATCTTCCTGCTTCGAGATGAAATCGATGTATAGCTCGGCTTCCTTGCGTAAAAAATCACTTTTCAGCAGGATCTTTTTATCATACGGTAAAAGATAGAAACCTTCTTTCCAACCATCTTTTACTTCCGGGTCAAAAAGATCTACCTGTAAACTTGCTTTAAAGATATGGTCAGCTGCGCGGCTTGTTCCGGCACCAAAGCTTACGGTTACTTCCCAGGGAACAGGTAGTAAAACAAGCCTTGCATCCTCTTCAGTAAAGGGTAAACCAAAAATATTATTGTTGGGATTACCTACTGAATTAGGGTCGAAATTTGATAAATCTGCCATTGTAATAGTTAAACGCGGTGCAAGGTAGGCGATTTACCAATTCAAGAGAACGATGAATAGCTATAACTGAATGAGACCCCTGAATCTTAACATTCTTAAGGTAGTCTTCATCGGACTTAAAAAAATATTAAAGCAAAATTGAAGCAGAGGTACAAGCGGAGGCTGTTCTAACAAAAAGTAGCAAAAACAAAAACGCTTCCAGCACCATAGGCTCGGGAAGCGTTTTTTAGGAAGCAGTTTATGAAATTACATTAAAATACCTGCAATAGTTGCCGATAAGTAAGAAGCCAGTGTTCCGCAAAGCAGTGCTCTCATACCAAGACGGGCAAGGTCGGCTCTTCTTTCAGGGGCAATAGCGCCGATGCCACCTATCTGCATCCCTACGCTACTAAAGTTGGCAAAGCCGCAAATGGCAAAGCTTACAATTAAAAGCCCTTTAGGGCTCAGCGTTTCTTTTACCCCGTGCGTTAAATCAAAAAAGGCAACAAATTCGTTGATCGTTAATTTTTTCCCCATTAGGGTAGCCACCGCACTTATGTCATCTCCCGGTACTCCCATAGCCCATGCGAAAGGGTAGAAGATCTTGCTGAAAATTAAGTCAAGCGTTAGAGGGAAGTTCAGGTTAAGCAGGATGCCAAATTTTCCTAACAGGAAATTGATCATAGCGATCAAAGCGATAAAACCAATAAGCATCGCAATCACATTGATAGCGATCTTCATCCCGTCGCCTGCGCCATGTGAAATGGCATCAATAACATTCCGATATTCACTTTTTACTTCCAGTTTTACTTTTCCCATCGTTTGGCTTTCTTCAGTCTCCGGCCACACAATTTTAGAGATTACTAAAGCGCCCGGTGCCGCCATTAAACTGGCAGTAAGAAGGTATTCGGCAGGTGCACCAAAGTTTACATAAACTATTAAAATACCGCCGGCAATACAAGCAAGACTTCCGCTCATACTTGCCAGTAATTCACTCATCGTCATCCCTGCTAAGTAAGGTCGTATCATTACCTGCGCTTCAACCTGTCCAACAAAAGCACTCGCCACATTACTTAAAGCTTCGGCTCCACTTACTTTCATTATAAAGTTCATTGCTTTTGCAATTACGCTTACAATACGCTGCATTATACCCAAGTGGTAGAAGATAGCCACCAAAGAGCATACTAATATTATAGTGGCTGTTACGCTAAAGGCAAATACAAAAGTGCCTGGTGCCTGGTAGCCGCTCATGCCTGTTGGCGAGGTGAAGTTTTCGGTAACAATGCCACTGTAAACAAAGCCTGCCCCTTGCTTGGCAAATTCTTCTATGTGGCCTATCTGCCTTCCTACCCACTTAAAAAAATTAGTTACAAACGGAACTTTTAAAACGAGGATAGCAATAAGCACCTGCAGTGCAATGCCACTTGCTACCAGCCTCAGGTTTATTTTTCTCTTATTGTTCGAGCAAAGAAATGCAATACCCAGTATGAGTATTATACCTAGGATACCATGAAAACGTCCCATAGAGTTTTGCGGGGGGTTAATGTTAGGGCTTCAAGATATGGATTTTTCGCAGAGTGCAAATAAAGTTGAACAGGTGTAATTTAAATACTTCCTTGCAGGCGAGCTTGTTGTAGAAGGAAGTATATTGTTGGCCATAATTCTGTTTTCAAATTAAGCTTTACTTGCGTCGCACTCTTGTACTTTTTGTTCAACATGCAGCAAGCTGTACTTTATAACCTCGTCCAATCTTTCAGTATTAAATCTTCTGTATTAATTTTTGCTTTAAACCAGTTGAGAGGGGCGATCACTTTTTTGTCTTTATTATTATTCAACCAGGCTGCCCACCAACTAAAGCTGCTGTTTGCAATTATATTATGCCTGCATAGCGTCATCAGGAAAAAATCTTCGTAGTGGTTCTTCGAAATCGTACCTGAGACAAAGACAACAGGCGCATCAAATGATAAGTTCTCCTTTACCCATTCAATACTATCAGAAAAAACGTAGAAGGTTGGATTTGGAATATTTGCTTGAATGTATTTAATAGCAGCTTGGTAATAGTTAACACCTAAAACACCATGATAAGCTTGCACAATAGGATTATTATAGTCGCCCCGACGAATATGAATAGATACACTATTGGTCGCTTTTACCTGTAATAAAAAGTCAGTAACATTAGCTACTAACTCACGCTTAACCTGGAATGCATGTCTTATTAAAGGTTCACAGTTCTTGAAGTACCTTTCACTTTGGCGGTAGCCTTTTAAATAGAAAGGGGGGCTTGCCTTAAAGAAATTAATATCATATGTAAAGGCAGCTTCTTTATAGATTGCTCTCTTGTATGGAGGCAAGAGCTTTTGAAAGTATTTGCTAAAGAATGATTGCTTCAGGTATTTTTCCACCTCTGCTGCTGTTGCAATTTCAGGAGGTTCTATTAAATGTTGCAGTTCGTAATTTCTTACAGTTCCAATTACGGCGTCGGCTTTGCCTAGCTCACTAATATCAACCTTAAGAGGAACATTATGGTGCTTGCTTAACGCAATACCAGCAGCATATTGAAACAACTGGTTCCCTAATCCTCCTTTAAGTTGAACAATGATCATTTTATTATTGAGGTGTAAGGATGATGGCGTCTTTATCGGTTATGATCTTATAGGAGTTGCTTTTATTGCTAACGTAGCTTTTTATTTCTTCAAGAGTAGGGTAGTCATTTTTGCCGACAAACAACCTCGCATCATCTATTAAAATAGTGTGCTGAAAAGGTGACAGGAAAATCTTGTCCAACTCCTCAAAAACAGGGCACTCAGTTTTTCCCTTTGCAGTTATCCCTCCCGAGTAATGTCCATCCAACCAAATTAAGGCCGGCTCTTTTATTTCATCAATTACCTTCTTCAATAATTCACCACTATCGCCTTCTAGTATCTCTATGTTCTTATTGTTTTTAAATCTTTGAGTAGCCTTGCTATAAAGTTCATTGCTCAGTTCGATGCTAATGATTTTCTTAAAGTCGTCTTTCATAGCAAAAACCATATCACCTAAAAAAGTACCAGTCTCAACCAATATTGACAGGTTGTTTTTCTTTGCCCAACTCTTAAGGTGCTGCTGTTTCGTTAGGTGAGATGGAGGCAAAGGCATACCATCTTCCATCCACTTGCTGTGTAACTTTTTAAAATGCCCTTCGTATATTTTTTTTTCAATATCACCAGGTATTAACGATGCTAATTTTCTCCAATGATACTTCATGGTATATGTATTATTACTTCCTGAACCAAAAACAACCGCAGCCGTAATGCTGCTTGCTTACTAACGATGGATTAGCGTTTGCTATAAAACCTCCTTCATCTGGCACCAACGAAAAATCCATCAATTGAAAAGGGGAAAAGTATTCCATCACCTGTTCAAAACTATAAACCCGGTGGGCGTTATATTCAATTCGGGGTCTTCCCACAGGTGTTACAAATAAAAGGTCACCACCCTGTTGCACCACTCTTTTCAATTCTGCAATCGCCTTTAAATCTCCCTGTGGATCAAGTACGTCACCATAGCGGCCTAAGCCAATATGTTCAATTGTATGCATACAAGAAACAGAAGGTTGAGAATTACTTTCAAAGGGTAAAGCATTAAGATCTGCAAAGCTCGACTCAAGGTTTGAAAGCTGCATATCAGCAGGCCTGTAATCGTAAAATTTAATGGGAACAAAAGCTGAAACAATGGTACTGAAACTTAATTTGCTCGAAATGTCGATGTGGAATTTGGGTCTTGTTTTGGCCAAGACACGTGCTGCCCATGCAGGATGATAAATATAATGTTGATCAAAAGGTGTTGTTGCCATTTTATCGCCAAGGCAAGGGTAAATGTCGGCGTACTTTATAGAAAACCTGTTGTCACTTTTTTTCTTAAACCTGTTCATCTCGCCAATGAACTCAAAAAACCTCGCTACCTTTTTAGGAAACCTGATTAAGATGTCTTTGCCGAGCTGGATCGTATAGTTTTTAAGGAACATTAAGTGGCTAAAAAATTTTTCAAAATAAGCGGAAATATCTGAGAAATAAACAGAATGAGTAAATGCGGCACTACCAGGAAATATCTTGTGTAATAAAAGAGAAATCTTTTTGTACCCAACAGTAGATCTTTCCTCTGCTTTTCTTGCGTCGCACTCTTGTACTTTTTGTAATTCTATTCAGCAAAACATTATGGTTGAAAAATGACCTGAACGTACAAGAGTGCGACGCAACGATGTTGGAGAGAGCACTAATGCCGGGAACCAAAAAGAACTTTTAAAGTAAAGCGTGCTACAAAATTGTGAACATAAAAAAAGCAGGCATAAGCCTGCTTTAATTTTTAAGCCAGTTACAACTATAAATGCGCCTGAATTTTTTTGTCAAGCACACTTTTAGGAACTGCACCAATTTGTTTATCTACAACCTGTCCGCCCTTTACAAAAAGGATGGCAGGAATTGAGGTGATACCATAGTTAACACTAAGGGTAGGGTTTTGGTCAACATTTACTTTACCAATGTTTACCTTTCCATCGTACTCTTTTGCTAATTCTTCAACAACAGGTCCGATTGCGCGGCAAGGACCACACCACTCAGCCCAAAAATCAATAACTGTTAATTTATCGCTATCCAAAACGGTTGATTGGAAGTTGGCATCTGTGAATTCTAAAGCCATGATTTAAATTTTAATATGAATGAATTGTTCTTTGTTTTTTAATAGGTAGCAAAATTAACTCCATAACCCACAACATGCTCATTTGACTTATACACTTATGTGAATCTGGCAAGAATTAACGGTAGCATGACAAAACGGATGAAGGAGCTCGGGGTTAAGACAGTAGATTCTGCCTTGCGAGGAATTCCAGTTTCTTATTAACCTCCATAAGCTTTTGTGTAAGCTCGATATTATCTTTTCTTAGTTTGTACACTTCGTGGGCCTTCTGCACAAAATTTCTTACATCGTCTTCATTCCAGGGTTTTGCAAGGTATTTGTATACCTGGCCCCGATTTATGGCATCAATTACTGCGTTAACATCAGTATATCCTGTTATTAGTATTCGAATAGGATCGGGGTGGGAGTCTTTAATAGATTCGAAAAATTCGATGCCGGTCATTTTCGGCATTCGCTGGTCACTTAAAATAACCTGTATATTTTCCTGGTTTAATACTTTTACGCCTTCTTCTGCAGATTCGGCAGTAAAAACTCTGAAATCTCTTCTGAAAGTAGCTTTAAAGGAGGTCAGGTTGTGTACTTCATCATCGATATATAGAACATTAATCTTATTACCTTCCATTCTGTTATATTTTGAAGCCGCTGGATACTTCTGGAGTAACAAAGAAAGCGAAAACAGAGGGTTGCAACAATTAATTGTCCATTAGATAAAATTAATTCTTCCATTTATACGATTTTTAAGCGCGTAAGACTTTCATTCCTAACTACCTTTGCGCAACCCATGATAACAAACATCCGTATAAGAGCCTTCCGGGCTGTTGACGATCCGCTAACCTGTTTAAAGTTCATTGAAGGACATCGAAGGGTTCTCTCTATTTATGGAATTGAAAATATTACTACTAATACCGACGCGTGGATGTACAATCCATCCATATTTGTAATTGTAGTTGAAACGATTGACCAGTCTAAATTATACGGCGGTGCAAGGGTTCAGGTAGCAGATGGAATTCATCCTTTACCTATTGAAGAAGCCACTGGTAAAATGGATCCTAAAATATATGATGTTGTAAAGTATTACTCTCAATTTGGTGCTGCCGAGCTCTCGGGTTTATGGAACAGTAAAGAAGTAGCTGGTTTTGGAATAGGCAGTTTGTTTCCCAGTAGGGTAGCAGTAGCTATCGCTGAGCAAATTGGAATAAAGGTAATGTTCTCGTTATGTTCTCCAACAACGGTACGGTTTAAATCGTGGATTGGTGGAAGAGAGATGGACATGATAGGTAATAAAGGAACGTTCTACTATCCTAAAATTGATCTGGTTGCAACGGCATTATTTACAGAAGATATAATTGCTCTTCCTGACGCTCACCCCAGAGAACGGGAAAAAATAATGTTCTTAAGAGAAAACCTAGAACATGTGGGTGAAGAAAAATCTCCTTTTAAAGGGTTAATGGTTCACATACATTATTCTTTAAAAATTGCTTCAGCTAATCCTAACGAGTTTAAGCTAAAGATAGACTGGCCTGTAAATGCTGAATATTAAATGAAGAAACTAATTCTCGCCTTAATTAGTAATACGCTGATGGTTTTTATTCCCCTTTCAGTTAAACCGGGTTTCATTTTAAATGGTAAAATAATTTTCCTGATATTGGGTAGTGTTGCCATGTGGCTTACCCAACCTGCCATTGGTTTTTCTGAAACAAATGATAAGAGGCAGAGTGATAAACACTCGGTGCTTCTTATTCTTACCATGTCCTTTGCCAGTGTGGCTGTTCCTGTAATTGATTGGGCTTACTTTAAAACTGATCACTCTACAATAACATGGATGACTATAGTAGGAGCAATAATGATAATAGGCGGAATAGTTTTTAGGGCGTGGGCAGTACAAACGCTTGGAAAATATTTTACTGCTACCGTACAAATTAAGAGTGAGCACAAGTTAATAGATAAAGGCCCCTACAGTGTGGTAAGACACCCCAGTTACTTTGGCGCATTTATTACAATAGCAGGTGGTGGAATGTTGCTTAACAGCTTGATAGGTTTTGCTTTTGCCTGTATTGCAATGACAGTAGCTTATTATGTACGTATAGGAATTGAAGAAAAAGAATTAGTGGGGCATTTTGGCGATAAATACACAAACTACATGTTGAAAACGAAAAAAATTATTCCATTTGTCTGGTAGCCCCTTTACATGGCTTTCTATATTTTTTTTGCTGACTAATACCATTAAAAGGTTTAAAAGATTCTTGTTAAATCTTTGCTTTTTAGTATTGGCCTTTAGTAATGCCAAGGGTCAATCTACTATTAGTATTACTGATAACCATCCCAGCGAATCAATTGCAGGTCATCTAAATGAATTTATCGACAGGTCTTCTATTTCTTCTGCTGAAGCACTTTTAAAGTCAAGACCTTTCCATGCGTCGAAAGATAATGTACCCATATACGCAAGTAGTATTAAAAGTGTATGGCTACAGTTTCAGGCAAAAAATGCATCATCTTCGAAAACGCTTTATCTTAATATTGCTTATCCTAATTTATCAGAAGTATCGATTTACAAAATCGAAAATGGCACTTCGGTGTTAATAGGTAAAGCAGGAAATGAGGTAAAGGTTTCCAATGATATTTCTGGTTCTCCTAATATTATTTTTGACTTACTGCTACCATCTGGCACTGGTGGAGAATACTATGTTCATGTCCTAAGCTCTCATCCAATTATGGTTCCTGCGTATGTAAGTACTGAAGGCGGGATAAGCAGGTTCACAACCAAGCAAACCTTTTTTGTTAGTATTTACCTGGGAGTGTTATTGATAATGTTCCTTTATAATTTTATTCTGTATTTCTTTACCAAGGATAAAAATTACGTTTATTATACCACTTATATCATCTTGCTGGCTTTTGCGCAATTAACTGTTGCAGGTTACTCTTACAGGTATTTATGGCCTAATTTGCCTGTATTAAATGAGTATGCAGTTATCTGGTCGTCTACGTTTTCGGCCATGTCGGGAACCCTTTTCTCCATCGCCTATTTGCAAACAAGGCAATATTCTCCTAAAATACATAACCTATTAAAGGTTGTTCTGGCAATTTATGTAGTTGGTCTTATTTGTAGCTTATTTAAGCTTTCATGGGTTAGCTACGATATTTTAAATTATAATAGTATTTTAAGTATTCTTATTATACTTGGTGCCTCCATTTACATTGCCCGAAAAGGTTTTAGGTCTGCTTATTTTTATTTAATTGCCTGGCTTACATTGTTATTATCCTTCCTAATTCTTGTTTTACGAAATTTGAACGCGCTACCATACAATAATTTTACTGCTTATGTGTTTTATATTGGCTCAGCGTTAGAAGTTGCATTACTTTCCCTGGCTCTGGCTGATAAAATAAATGTATTGCGAAGAGAAAAGGAGTTATCTCAGGCTCAGGCTTTAATGGCTGCCCAGGAAAATGAAAGGCTGATTAAAGGGCAGAATGCAGTACTTGAAACAAAGGTGAGCGAACGAACAGAGGAATTACAATTAACGAACCAACAGCTAAGAGTAGCTTTTAAAGAGTTAAAAGATACGCAAATTCAATTGGTGGAGGCCGAAAAAATGGCCTCTCTTGGTCAGTTAACTGCTGGTATTGCACACGAGATAAACAACCCCATCAACTTTGTAAAATCTAATATTAAGCCCCTTACTTTAGATATTGATGACCTGGTTTCAATACTTAACCAGTACGAGATGCTTCATTTAAAAGAGGAGCCCGACGTGTTAAATTCCTTAAAAAAGATTGACGACCTAAAAAAGGAGCTTGACGTTGAATTTATAAAAAGTGAGATTTACGACCTGTTGAAAGGAATAGAGGAAGGTGCTCTTAGAACTGCCGAGATTGTAAAAGGATTAAGAATCTTTAGCCGGCTTGATGAAAGCATGCTGAAATCCGTGGACATTCATGAGGGCATCGATTCTACACTCGTCCTTTTAAGAAGCACCATTCCACAAGATGTAAAGGTGGTACGGAGTTTTAATGCAGATGGAAATATTGAATGTTACCCTGGCAAATTAAACCAGGTGTTCATGAATATTTTAAATAATTCGGTACAGGCATTAAAATCGAAAGCTGTATTAACAGAGGAGGATTTTATTGCCATATCAACAAAAGATAATGATGATTGTACGATTACAATAATTATGAAAGACTCCGGACCCGGCATGTCTGCAGAAGTAAAGCAGAAAATATTCGATCCTTTCTTTACAACTAAAGATGTAGGAGAAGGCACAGGTTTGGGCCTGGCCATTGTATTTAAGATTATACAGGAGCACAACGGCAAAATAGAAGTTAACAGCAGAGAAGGAGAAGGAGCCGAATTTGTAATTACTTTGCCTCGCATTATTCCAAACAAACCTCCCTCAATAAACGGAGCACCATGATCCCGAATAAAAGAATAAAGGTTTTATATGTAGACGACGAGGCCAATAACCTCTTGGCTTTTAAGGCCACATTTCGCAGGATCTACGAAGTTTTTACAGCCTCATCAGCATTGGAAGGTTTAAGTGTGCTTAATGATAATAAAGTACACGTTATTATTGCCGACCAGCGAATGCCACTCTCTACAGGGGTTGAGTTTTTTGATATTGTAAGAAATGCCCATCCTGATCCCGTGCGGATTTTATTAACCGGTTTCACCGACGCTGAAACGATAATTGATGCCATAAACAAAGGACAGATATACAGGTATGTAAAAAAACCTTGGGATGAACTTGAACTGGAGACAACAATTAAGAATGCATACGACGTTTACCAAACAAAGCTGCAGTTAAAAAATAAAGTAAAAGAACTGGAAAGAGCTAACGATGAATTAAACCGGTTTGTTTACAGCACCTCCCACGACCTTCGCTCACCTTTAGCATCGGTTTTAGGGGTACTTAATTTAGCCAAAATGGAAGGCTCTGTACAGGATCCTAACGGGTACATGGGCATGATTGAAAGCTGCGTAAAGAAAATGGATTTCTTTATTTTAAAGGTTATTGAATACTATAAGAGCGTAAGAGTTGAAGAAGCATTTGAGCCCGTCGATTTTAAAACACTTTTGCAGGATAGTATAGATTTATGTCGCCTCCAAAATCCTTCTATTCAATTTGATGTGCAGGTAAACCAGCCTGTTATCTATCGTGTTGATGCTTTCAGGATGTCTGTAATTCTTAACAATCTTATATCCAACGCGGTTAAGTACCAGAAGCCCGAAGAACCGCATCCGCATGTAAAACTAGTTGTTGATGTTGATGAAAACGAAGCCAACATCTTAATTGAGGACAATGGAGTAGGTATAATCGACGATCATTTAAACAATATATTTCAAATGTTTTTCCGCGGCAATTTTAGTGTTACAGGCCTTGGCATTGGCCTTTATATAGTTAAAGAAGCCCTTACAAGAATTGGTGGCGATATAGCTGTTGAATCAACTTATGGGTTTGGCACACGATTTAAATTACGGGTGCCAAATCGTAAATTATTATCTGCTAAGTTGGCTCCGGCAATCTCTGCAAATTAAGTAGTTATTGTTTGTAGGTAGGCGGTACTAACACTGCCTTTCGTGCTGCTAAGTGGGTAGTGATTTTGTTTCAGGCATTTGTATTTTATAGCATCATCGTTGTGTCACTCACTTGTACTAATGGTACTTTTATCCCACCCTTAAACCCATGTGTAAGTAGTAGTAATTAACCTGGTAAGATTTGTAAGCATGTAAGTGGCAGCATAAAGTACTAAAAGTACAAGTGTGCGACGCAAGAAAAGCCTAATTAGTAGGTACTAAAGCCCGTAACAAAATAAACCCACAAAGAACAACGTGCTGCCTATCGCAGCCGCTCTTCAAACCTAATTCCATACTTCTCCAATTCGGGCAAAACTAATTTGTAAATACTTTCTTTTATAGGTATAACAAGGCCTTTTTCTGTTATCTTATTTTCGAGCAGCAACCTGGCAGCAATGCCTAAAGGCAGCCCTACTGTTTTTGCCATAGCAGTATGTGCCTGGTCTTCACCGGTTAACTTTAAGGTGCTGGTTACTGTGCTTTTTACCTCGTCTTTAAAGTATTCTATCTCGTGCATCATTAGTACAAGGTCTTTGTCGCCCGGTTGCAAAACAAGTTTTTTCTCTAACACGTTTTGAAGTATTTGTGCAGGGGTGGCAACACCGATATTTAATATCTCATCGCTGTCTAAGCCAAGGAAAAATAATTGCTTTAAACTAATATTTGCTTCATGCATTTTTAATGCAAGTGTAGCGGCAGCCTGGTCTTTTACTGCATCAATCTCAACAGAATTTAATTCACCTTTTTCGTTTACCAGCATTATGCTTTCTTCGTCAAAGCCCTCTTCCTCCTTTGCCACTTCCTCTGCTTCCATAAGCGATAAAAGGTTTTCCATTAAATCTTTAGCAACCGATAGGCGGGTGTGCAACATCTCGTTCAACCACTCGCTAAAGCCATGCTTATCAAAATGAATTTTAAAGAAATTAGCGATGGTCATGTTGGTAGTATCGTACACAACCGTTTGGTCAGTAAGTTTAAGGTCTACAATGTTTTTCCAGCCGAAACAAAAATCAGGATGGCGTAAAGTTGTCCTTATAAACGTTTGTGCTTCTTCCAGGCCATACTTGCTTATATAACTTAACGAATCTCTGTTGGGATAGTACGACATGAGTTCGTACCCCGGCACGGTTACGAGGTTCTGGTTGTTAAAAAGTTTCTCGTAGGCTACGTTTATAACTTCATTATCTTTTTTGTACACTGCCCCTGATCTGCCGGCATTTACAACGTTCTTAGGGTTCCAGCTTATTTTATAGTGCCAGGGATTCGTATCACTTTCTGGTGCTATTAAACCACCGCAGTGAGAGCTAAAAGAAGTAATAGTTCCTCCATGAGCATGAATGCGATCGATTAATTGCATTGCGCTCATATGATCAATGCCGGGATCTAATCCCATTTCGCATAAGAACAATAAGCCTTTTTGTTTTATTTCGGGTTCAAGCTTTTGTATGTCTTCATCAACATAAGAAGCGGTGAGTAAATGCTTGTTGAATTTTAAACAGCTTAACGCTACCAGGTAGTGGAGTGCCGGTGGAAGCAATGATATTACTACGTCTACAGTTTTTATAAAAGACTCTCTTTCATCTTCGTCTGATACGTTGGCTTGCACTCCTGCAACTCTATCGTGTAAACCAACCTTTGCCTGTACTGCTGATAGATCTTGGTCGGCAACAACGGCATTCCACTGTTTTTCAACCGTAAGTTCTTTCAGGTATTCTATTAAAACGGTTGCTGATTTGCCCGCGCCAAAAAGTAATATTTGTTTCATGTTGAACTGTTCTACATCCTGGTAACTCTGCCAAATTAAAGAAAGTTTTCTCTTTTCGTGATTTTCGACAAGCAGAAAAAACTACTGCCGTACAAGTGAGGGACACAACGATGTTGAAGTTTGTACAAAAGCTCGTCACAAACATGCACGCAAAAGTAAAAAGTTGCACTATAAAAAAAGGCTGCTGCAATTTGCAACAGCCTTTTTTTAATACGTATGTAGTTTTAATTTAGTCCGCCTGCAGCTACTACGTTGCCTCCGCCAGCTGCTACTACGTTACCCCCGCCAGGCGCTATTACGTTACCGGCAGCAGTGCCAAGCAAACTGTTGCCCTGTGCTGCTACCTGTGGCAATACCGCAAGTGTGGAAGCATACGAGGAGTTAGTGGCCATCACATTGCTTGCACAATAACCCGCACCGCCCGATCTCTTGCAATTTTCCACGCACGAAGCAACGATATAAAATGCATTCGCAGTTTTCGATTTCCAATAATTTAATTCCCCAGACTGTGGTTGCCTGCCTAATACAATTTGATAAGCATTGCGAATGGCATGTTCGTAGTCCGACGGTGTTTTTCTTAACCATGCAACATGGTTGTTTATCCACTCAGAATAAGTTTTGTTTTCACGCATGTTTTGCAAAACCTCGTTATTATTTGGGTCGCGGCCATAAGCATTTTTAAAAGATCTTCTTATCATATCTTTTTCAACTTCGGGATTGCCCTGCATGTATTGGCGATGATTTTCCACCAATGTTTTAAGCATATCGTTGCCCGGCAGGTTTTGACCCATCCAATAGTTCACCTCACCATCTGTTGCTTTTTTTCCTAAAGCAATAAGGTAAGAGGCTTTAATAGTTTCTGATTTTACCTGGTTAGCATTTTGGGCAATTACAGGTGCACCCATTGATGCCGTAATAAAGGCAACAACAAAAAATTTGTACATCAATTTCATGGTTAGTTTTTTAAATTTTTAGAAAAGAAGGTTGTATGAAAAGAAAAATGTTCACAGATTTACTCAAGGGTGTTTAAAATCATAACGTTTACTTTTTAGGTTATTCATTGTTCAAATATCCTTGTTGCAGGGCCAGTAAAAAATACAGCAAATGATGTATTTATTAAAATATTTAGGTAGCCAGCAATAGTAATTCTATTGAGCATCGTTGGGTCACTCACTTGTACATGTAGTACTTATTTCAGCGGTAATTGGAATTAAGATTCGGGCCTCGCACATAAGTTTAAAACGATTAAGATTTGAATAGCCCGTTGCTTCCTCTTTCCTCTTCGCTACTATCAGTTTGTCAAATCGTTCTATATGGCAAGCCACTTTTAAAAAAAGCAGGGCAAGAGCGTTTTATTTCACGCAAAGAAGGGAAGAAGCAAAGGCGCTAAGCGAATGTTTACTACTTACTATTAACTACTCCCTCCTGGCAATTCAACATTTATCACTCTTCATTCCTCTGTGTTCTTTGCACTTACACTCTTGTATTTCTCTGTGGTTAATTAATGCAGTCGAAGTAGCGATGATGTAATGTGTAAGCGCTTTATAATTGAGAGAGCAGATTGCTTCGTCGTTCCTCCTCGCAATGACGAACACCAGTTCATAACTCATAATTAATCATTTATCATTCATCATCCCTCTAACAGCACTTCTTTAATTATAAAAAGTTTGTATGTTGCAACAGGTTAAGCAACGGGCATCTCCCTTTGCCGTCTATTAAAAAAAGTTTCGCTTGCTTAATAAAAAACGATTGTATACGATGAGAAAAAATCTACTAAAGTTCGTGCTGCAAGCCGCCGTGGTTATCTACTTGTTGTTTTCGGCACAAACCCTAAAGGCACAAGGTATTGCCAAAGGTGCCGACATAGGATGGCTAAGCCAAATGGAAGCTGCAGGACGCAAATTTTATAATAGTAACGGGGCCGAGCAAGACTGCATACAGGTATTAAAAGATAAAGGCATTAACTCTATAAGGTTGAGGGTATGGGTAAATCCTGCAGCCGGGTGGTGTAGTGTAAACGATGTAGTAACACAAGCTGTACGGGCAAAGAACATGGGAATGAGAGTTATGATAGACTTTCACTACAGCGACTCCTGGGCCGATCCCGGCCAGCAAACAAAGCCGGCTGCCTGGACTACACTCGATTTTAATGGATTATTAACGGCAGTATATAACCACACTTATGATGCTTTAACTCTCTTAAAAGCTAACAGCGTTACGCCAGAGTGGGTACAAGTTGGCAATGAGACAAATAACGGAATGTTGTGGGAGGATGGCAAAGCATCTGTAAACATGAACAACTTTGCCAGGCTCGTAACTTCTGGTTACAACGCTGTAAAGGCTGTTGATAGTAGTACAAAAGTAATTGTACACCTGTCTAATGGTTACGACAATAGCTTATTCCGGTGGATGTTTGATGGCTTAAAAAATAACGCAGCTAAGTGGGATGTTATTGGCATGTCGCTCTACCCCACGCAATCAAATTGGGCAACGCTGAATAACCAGTGCCTTAACAATATGAACGATATGGTAGCTCGCTATGGCAAGGAAATAATGATAAGTGAGGTAGGAATGGATGTTGGACCTGCACCAACGGTGAAAGCTTTCCTGACCGATTTAATAGGTAAAACCAGGAGTCTCGCAAACAGCAAAGGGCTTGGTGTGTTTTATTGGGAGCCGCAATCTTATAACAATTGGCAGGGGTATACCAAGGGCGCTTTTGATATGACGGGTAAGCCAACAGTGGCTATTGATGCTTTTCTTGAAAACCCACTGCCTCCCCCTGTTACTAACTTTGCTACAAATGGCAGTTTCGAGGTTAATGGTACCGGGGCACAAACGCCAACGGGCTGGAGCGAAAGTGGTACTGTCACCGCTTCTTATACCTCAGCAGGTAATGGCTGGAACCCTGCCGGCAGTTACTTCTTAAATCATTATGATGCTGCCGCTTACCAGGTACGTACTTTCCAAACTGTTTCGCTGCCTAATGGTCATTATACTTTAAAAGCATGGGCAATAAGAGGCAATGGACAAAATAGTGTTCAGATGACTGCTACAGGTTACGGAGGAGCTGACCTAAGTGCTAACATTACCTACAACAATGCATGGTCTGAGGTAAACATACCCGATATTAACATTACTAACGGACAGGTAACGATAGGTTTTTTGAGTGACGCTAATGCGGGTAATTGGTTGAATGTTGATTCCATTACCCTAACAACGCTTACGGCCTTACCGGTTTCACTGGTTTCTTACGTGGCAACGTTACAACCCGGCGGACAGGTAAGACTCAACTGGAAAACAGCTTCCGAGATTAATAATAAAAATTATAGTATCGAGAGGAGCATTAACGGCATTAACTACACTGAGATTAGTTGGGTACAAGGCAGGGGAAATACAAGTGTAGAGTCCCAATATGAATTTGTTGATCATTCCCCAGCGGCTGGCCAGGTTAACTATTACCGGTTAACGCAATTCAATATCGATGGCAGGTCAACGGTGTTAGGTGTTAAGGCAATCAATGTAAAACAGCCTAAGAGCAATCTTAGCGTTTATCCTAACCCGGTAGTCAATACTATGCGCATTGTATCAGGCGATTTCAAAGGGCAAAAAGTTGTCTTTACTTTAATAGGTGGTGACGGGAAGAAGGTATTGAATAAGCAACTAGTTCCAACTACTAATGAGGTAAGGTTAAGTGTAGCAGGGATCTCATCAGGGCAGTATTTTTTATTGGTTACCGGGGATAATATCAACGAGACAAGGAAAGTGTTTATCAAGTAAAAGGGTAGGAGACTGACGGGTGTTTGGTGAGCTTGTTGAAGGCTTGTTTAAGTGGTGGTACTACTACTCGGCTACCCTTCGACAAGATCAGGGTGACATCGTGTTATTTCATACAAAGAAGGAAAGGAGCAAAGGCGCTAAGTCAGTATTTACTACTGCCTACTCCCTCATGGTAGTTCATGATTCATCATTCCTCTGTGTTCTTTGCGCTTACACTTTTGTATTTCTCTGTGGTTAGAATATTTCTGCTTAACCACCTTATTGCCCATTCTCACAACTTTATAAATTGCAACAGCAGATTGCTTCGTCGTTCCTCCTCGCAATGACGATGCCTCTTGTGTTGTCAGGCTGAGCTTTTCGAAGCCCTTGTTAAGTTTTAGTACTCTTGCCCAGCGACCCTTCGACAAGATCAGGGTGACATCGTGTTATTTCACGCAAAGATGGGAAGAAGCAAAGGCGCTAAGCGAATGTTTACTACTTACTATTAACTACTCCCTCCTGGCAATTCATCATTCATCAGCCCTCTGTGTTGTTTGTGGTTAATTAATTCCTACGGTGAAGCGATGACTTGATGTATAAGAGCTTTATAATCGGGAGAGCGGATTGCTTCGTCGTTCCTCCTTGCAATTACGAGCACTAGTTCATAACTCATCATTCATCATTCCTTCGTGTCCTTTGCTTGCACTTTTGTATTTCTTTGTGGTTAATTAATTCATGCAAAGTAGCGATGATGTCATGTGTAAAAGGTTTGTAATCGAAAAGAGCAGATTGCTTAGTCATTCCTCCTCGCAATGACGAACACTAACTCATAATTCATCATTCTTTGTGTTCTTTGCGCTTACACTCTTGCATTTCTCTGCGGTTAAACTTATTCATGGAAAGTAGCGGTGATGTTATGTGTAGAAGGTTTATAATTAAAAGAGCAGATTGCTTCGTCGTGCCTCCTCGCAATGACGAGGGTGTGGAAGCTGTACAAGTGTGCGACGCAACGATGATGAGGAGAATTGCTTTTGCTGGCTACATAATAATTACTACACATAGCAACCAGTCATCCAGAATTAAAAACAGCCTGCACTATTATAGTACAAGCTGTTAGTTCAATACTTCCATGCTATAATTCTTTCGTTGTTTTATGTGTTCATAGGGGGTGAGCTTTACTGGGCAATGTAACTTACCGGGTCGCTTTCAACGTACTGATCTTTTACACCAACAAGCGCTTGTTTGTACCACGAACGCTTTCCGCTTTCGAGGTTAGTAAAAGTGTGTTTACGACTTGTAGTTACCACACTGCGCCAAACACTTTCAGAGGTAAGCGGATCAGGGGTAATCATGTGCATGGTGGCTTTTATGCCCTTGCCACTGGCACCTTCCGACGTTACTTCGCCAAGATTAAAGCCAGCACTTAAGATTGGCGGGTTAGGCTTTGTAAGCAGGGGAGAAGGTTCACGGTCTTTAGCCAGTGGAATGTCAGAACTTTTAAGAATTACAAGATCTCCACTAGCAATTGCCGATACCTGGTCAACTAATTTTCTAAGCCAGACGATCAACTCTAACTTCTTAGCATCTTTAATAGCAATAGAAGTTTTGTCGCCTGTCTTTGCTGCATCCAAAGCACTACCATAGGCGGTACGTGCTGCACCAACTGCGGTAACAGTAGTTTGAATGTCAGTAAAGTAATTGTTACCGGTACAATGCGTTACAATACTTGTAGCCTTTACAAGCAGGTTGGCTTCCGTCATTTTGTCGAAGCCGTTTTTAGTTTTTGCCATAGCAAAAGGTTTTGGGTTAAAAAATAATGGCTGGGTTATAGCCTGTTATAATTTATACGCTTCCACAAAATAAATATTGTGCTTGTTTAAAAATTATTACAAAAAAGGTTTATGTATAACAGGCAAAAGTTAAACAAGCCCAATACCCTTTCTTTTATAGGTTGTTATGGGTACCCCGCAGTTGGGTAAGCAGGTGCAGTTTCTTCGTTAGAAAGTACAATTGTAAAGCAGGAGATGCCGCTTTCTAATTACAAATGCTCCTTTTCCTCCTTTAACTAAGGTGTTGCTTCCTTTGCTATCGCGGCTTCTTCGTTTAATAGTGGAGTTGCTTGCTAAGAAACCGGGGTATCCTGCACGATGCAGCGCTCTCCTAACAGGAAGCCCATCTTTCCTGCTTTGATAGTGGTGTTTACACACAAGCATTCACCGTTTCTTCACTTAACAAGGCTCTTTCTTGTTTGGAAGTACCCATTCCTTGGTAAGAAAGAGGCGTTTCTTATGAAGAAATTATGGGACGGAAACTGTAAATAAGGGATTTATATTTAGAGAGATACGGTGGGTATTTGTAGTTGGACCAGCTATGTTTAGAAAGCTATTATTAATGGTTGTAGTTGTTGTACTTTACAATAGATGTTTTAAATATTCTCTTGTTACTGGCTACATAGCTTCCTTCAACATCGTTGTGTCACTCACTTGTACAGTTGAGCGTTATGGGGCGAGAGCTGTTTATTTCTTTTGGGTTAATTATTTATGCAAAGGAGTGATGATGTGATGTAGAAGAGGTTCATACTGAAAGAGTAGATTGCTTCGTCGTTCCTCCTGGCAATGGCGATTGATGCAAAGAGTCAAAGGTAAAAAGCAATTCAACCGATCACTTGCAACTCCTTACTCACAACTTTAAAACCTCACTCCTTTTAAAATATTAAAAAATCGCTATTTATTCTTTCAAGTTTTTATTATCTTTAAACAGCTTCCTTTTCACCAAAACTTTTAATCTACCTAATGCGAACATCCGAAGGTATAGACTGGGATACGCTATGCACGAATATTCGTAACAAGAACGTGATCCCTATTATTGGAAATGAGATGTATTCCTGCATTGTGAATGGACAAACTTCTAATGCAGAAAAATGGTTTGCTGAAAAACTGTTTGAGGAATTTGCTCCTGGAGGAACAGCTCCAGCAACTTTAACT
>JAQBNN010000268.1 GCA_028288505.1 Segetibacter sp.
AAAGTCGTTGGTAGCGGCAGCTTTTTGCTGCAATTCATCTTCATTCACTAACTTCTCGTCGAGGTTGTTTTTTCCAGACTGGTTTAACGCTTGTTTTATAAGAGCAAGTCCTTTTGTAGGAATGGAGGCCAAAGTTGTAGCAAGCGCTTTCGATTTCTCTTCAAATTCCTCCTGCAGAAAAACCTTGTAGATCATTCCCATTTTTTCCGCCTCATCCGCGCTTACTTTATCTCCCAACATCATTAAAGCGGATGCTTTCTGGAAGCCAATTAGGCGAGGGAGAAAATACGTTCCGCCAGTATCGGGTATTAAACCGATTTTACTAAAAGCCTGTATAAAACTAGCGTTGGATGCTGCCACAACAATATCGCAACACAATGCCAGGTTTGCACCTGCACCTGCAGCTACACCGTTCACGGCTGCCACAACCGGCTTCTCGAGGTGTCTTATTTTTTTAACTATAGGGTTGTAATGTTCACTTAAAATTCTCTCCATTCCAGGCCCGTTTGGATCTATTACTTCGGAAAGATCCTGGCCGGCAGAAAAGCCTTTACCGGCACCTGTTATACATACACACCTTACCTCGTTGTTTACTGCACATCCGTCTAAAACAGATTGAAACGCCAACGCCATTTCCCTATTAAAAGAGTTGAGTTTGTCGGGCCGGTTTAATGTTATAAACCCTACGCCATTTTCTACAGTTAGTAATATCGAATCCATTTCTCAATCTATTTTAAAGGCAAAAGGTAAAACAAAACGCACTCGGTTTGCTTTGCTGAAATTATTTTTTGAGCCGGCATTTGTTGTCTAATTAAACATCGTTGTGTCACTCACTGGTACTTTCTGTACGTTATTCGACGATTAATGCTTTGTTACAGACAAGGCTTGGTATTTCTGTACATCTTTTCGTTACTGATTATTATTAGTGACATTTAAAGTAATCAAAAGGCTCCTTGCAATCATTGCACTGGAACAAGGCTTTGCAGGACGTACTTCCAAACTCGCTTAGTAGCCTTGTGTTATTACTCCGGCAGTTAGGGCACTCTACCTGTACATCTTCCATCCACTGCTGGTCGAAACTTTTACCTACAGGTGGGGCAATACCATAAGCTTTTAGCTTTTGCTTTCCTTTTTCGGTCATCCAATCGGTTGTCCATGCAGGTGAAAGCGCTTGTACTATCTTAATATCAGTTATCCCATTTTGGAGGAGATGCAAACGAATGTTCATTGAGATCACATCCATTGCGGGGCAGCCGCTGTAGGTCGGTGTGATTGTAATTGTTACGACTAAACCTTCAATTTCAACTTTGCGTACAATTCCTAAATCAACAATTGATAAAACCGGCACTTCAGGGTCATAAACCTGGTCAAGTAATTCCCAAACCTTTTTCTCCTCTACATTAAAAGAAGGGTTTGGTAATTGGGTATTATGTTGATGGAGTACGTTCATTTTTATAAAAGAAAAATTACCAGTTGGAGTTTGGGTAAGCCCTCTGTAAGAACTGCATTTCTGCAAGAATAAATCCAAGATGTTCCGAATGTGTCCCTGTTTTTCCACCTGATTGTAATGCTGGCGTTGTTGGCAAGGGTAGCTTGGCTTCTTCAAGTACTGCTGTTACTTTCTCCATCCAAGCGCCTTTAAGTGTTGTAACATCTACACCTATTTGCATGGCTGCTGCAACCTGTTCGTACGCTGAAGGTTTGAAAAGTTCCCCGGTAAACATCCAAAACTCCTGTAAGGCATTCAACATTCTTTGGTGACTTTCTTCTGTTCCATCACCAAGCCGAATTACCCACTCGCTGCTCCAGCGTAAATGATACGTTGTTTCTTTTATTGACTTTTCGGCTATGGCTGCTAACTGGCTGTCTTTACTTTTTTGCAATTGTTCGTACAGCAAATATTGGTAAGCACTAAAAAAAAACTGCCTTAATATTGTTTGCCCCCAATCGCCATTAGGTTGTTCTACCAGCAAAAGGTTTTTGAATTCTAAAACATCCCGTAGATACGCAAGATCATCTTCAGTAATTGCACGACCAGTTACATACGGCAAATCAAAAGCCACCTGATTTTTATTTATTACCTCAGCAGTGTATTGATAAAAGTTTCGGGCTTGCCCTATCAGGTCTAGCGCAATGTTGCTGATAGCGATGTCTTGTTCTAGTACTGGCCCATGTCCTGTCCACTCGCTGTTTCTATGTCCAAGTATAAGACTTGTGTCGGCGAGATTGAGGGTGTAATTGATGAGAGCTTCAACAGGTAATTTTTGTACAGGTACATCTTGAAGTTCGGAATTGCTTATTTCGATCATAAAACAAATGGGGCTGCAGGATGAATAGAATTACCAAAAGTACAAGAGTGCGACGCAACGGCTGATGAAAATAGTTATGAAGGTTAGCTACAAATCTCTCTTCTCCCTTTAAGGTTGGTGCTACATATGCCTCAACTCATCGGGTAACTCGTAAAAAGTCGGGTGACGGTAAGCTTTGTCGTTCGCAGGATCGTAAAGGCTCGAGGCATCGTCGGGGTTACTGGCGTGGATGCTTTTGCTTTCCACAACCCAAATACTCACCCCTTCCATGCGGCGGGTGTAAACATCACGGGCATTTTCAATCGCCATTTCTGC
Organism: Segetibacter sp.; assembly: GCA_028288505.1. Taxonomy (GTDB): domain Bacteria; phylum Bacteroidota; class Bacteroidia; order Chitinophagales; family Chitinophagaceae; genus Segetibacter. The sequence continues at coordinate 2,625 of JAQBNN010000268.1, forward strand.
ATCAACAGCATGAAGACTTCCTACGTGTTTATGATCCAGTCCCTGCCTGCTTCTTATAAAAACCTCCCAGAGAGGCCATTCTTTATTGTTCATTTCGTGCGGTTAATTTTGATAAAAGGAGGGCCGGAAATAAAAAATGCAAGCAATCATTAGAGGTCAACCAACCCTCCATTTATCAGAACTATAATTTATGCTGCAGCTTTTGCAGTTCTTTGTTTCTTTTTTTCTGCGTGTGCAATGGCGGCTTCACGAACCCACGCGCCTTCGTTGTGTGCTTTGTTCCGTGCATCTAAGCGCTGCTTGTTGCAAGGACCGTTGCCTTTTACAACCTGCCAAAACTCATCCCAGTTAATTGCACCAAAATCGTAGTGACCACGTTCATCGTTCCACTTTAAATCATTATCGGGCAATTGAAGGCCGAGGATTTTTACCTGCTCCGCACAAATATCTACAAACTTTTGCCTCAATTCATCGTTTGTAAAACGCTTGATCTTCCACTTCATGCTGTCAACACTGTTGGGGCTTTCATCGTCTTTTGGACCAAACATCATTACACTTGGCCACCACCAGCGGTTAAGTGAGTCTTGCGCCATTTTATGCTGAGCTGGTGTTCCTTTGCTTAAAGATAAAAGAATTTCGAAGCCCTGCCTTTGGTGAAAACTTTCTTCTTTACAAATCCGAACCATTGCTCTTGCATATGGACCATAGGAACTACGGCAAAGAGGTACCTGGTTCATAATGGCAGCGCCATCTACCAACCAACCAATTGCCCCAATGTCGGCCCAACTTAATGTTGGATAATTAAATATGGAAGAATATTTAGCCGTACCCGTGTGTAATTGGTTAAGCATTTCATCGCGACTAATGCCCAATGTTTCCGCTGCACTGTATAAGTAAAGTCCGTGACCTGCTTCGTCCTGAACTTTGGCTAGTAGAGTAGCTTTGCGTCGAAGTGACGGAGCACGTGTTATCCAGTTGCCTTCGGGAAGCATCCCGACAATTTCGCTATGCGCATGTTGGCTTATCTGTCGTACCAATGTTTTGCGGTACTTCTCCGGCATCCAGTCTTTAGGTTCGATCTTAATTTCGTGATCAACCTTTTGCTGAAACAAATTCTCTAATTCGTGTACACCCATCTAACAAATTTGTAGTAACAAAAGTACGACTTTAAAAGCAGAAGCTAACAGTTGTTAGTATTATCAGAGTTCATAACTTTTACAGCTATTTAAATTATTGCACATTACTGCTTAAAACAGTATCTTAACTAAAGAATGATAAGTTTTGCTACTGAATTCATAAAAAGCTTTGTACTCTACGCAGCATTAAAAGTGTTTACGATTGTCTTACACTAGAAACTGCGATTGCTCATCTTCTAACACAACAGCTATGAAGTACCTACTACTACAGCAGAAGCACCTGCATCCATCATGATTTATTTTGGTTCGTTTAGTACCCTGGATGAAAAATAAGAACTTTTTGAGCCTAACACTATTACTACTATTGTGCTTTTCTTGCGTCGCACTCCTGTACAGTTTAACCTTCATTGGCCAGTAATCTACATTGATAATTGCGGCCGCAAGTACAGGCAGAACCTTTTACCTTGCCTTATTTCCCAGATAATAAAAATTTAAAAATCATGATTCAACAGTCAGATAACAGCAAATGCGCCCGGCCTCCATTTTATCTTAAAATTCTTACCTATGTCTTTTTCATGCTTTTCACCATTTCTTCCCGTTCACAATCCACCCTTGTACAAGGTACAGTAACAGGAACTAACGGCAACCCTTTAACAGGAGTAACAATTACAGTAAAAGGTACTACCAGAGGTACCTCTACAGATGCTGAAGGAAAATTTTCAATTTCTGTCGCTCCTGCCGGCACTCTTTTAATTTCATCGGTAGGATATGTAAACCAGGAAGTAAATGTAAGCGGCAGAACAAGCCTAACAATTGCACTGGTTGCTTCAAATAACGAATTAGAGCAGGTGATAGTTGTAGGTTATGGAACTGCAAGAAAGAGAGACGTTACCGGTTCGGTAGCTTCTGTAAGCGGAAGTGAACTGGCAAAGCAACCAGTTTTAACTGCTACGCAGGCTGTGCAGGGCAAAGTGGCAGGCGTACAGGTGATCAGTAGTGGCGACCCTAATGCTTTGCCCGTTATTCGTATAAGAGGTACTGGTACTATGCTGGCGGGGGCTAACCCATTATACGTTGTTGATGGAGTAATAAGCGAGGACATCCGCAATATTAATTCTGCTGATATTGTCAGCATGGAAATTTTAAAAGATGCATCAGCTACCGCAATATATGGTATGAGAGCAGCAAACGGTGTAATCATTATTACAACTAAAAGAGGAAGAGCCGGGCAGTTCGTCGTTAGCTACGATGCGACTTTGGGCGTTAAAGAAGCCACCAAACTGGTTAATATGGCCGGTGCAAACCAATACGCAGGCTATGTTAATGAAGCAAGTATCTATTATGGTAGCGGCGATAGTATTGTTACGAAGGCTATGCTCGCAAACGGGGCCAACACAGATTGGTACGACGAGGTTTTAAAAAAAGGCTTCTTCCAAAATCATAATATTTCTATGTCAGGCGGAAGCGATAAGATCAATTATTTTTTAAGTGCTGGATACCTTTCTGACGAGGGAATAATTCGAACAAATGACTTTGAGCGGTTCACGCTTAGAAACAATAACGATTACAAGATTACTAATAACCTTAAGCTGTCAACACTCATTTCGTACAGTAGAAGTACTGTACGAAATGTAGACCTCGGCGTATTTAACGTTGCCTACCGGGCTGCACCATATGTAGTAGGAATGCAAAATGGTAAGTATGGCAATACTTCCCTTTCTAACAACGTGGGCAATCCCCTACTTAACCAAGACAAAAACGACAATACCGGCAAAGGTGATCGTTTCCAGGGAACGGTGGTAGGTGAGTATAAGCCGATCCAATGGCTAACATTAAGATCAAGTTTTGGGGTTGATAAAAATGATTTCAGAAGCATTTCTTACGGATATAAATTTGCTAACGTAGGGCCCAACAATGTGTTTGTAGATGCTGGTAGTAACCAGGTTAGAGATAAAAGTAGCCTTACTGTTTCTGAAAGTGAAGGCAATAGGTGGGTTTGGGATAATACAGCCACCGCTGCTAAAAGATTCGGAGACCACAACTTTAACCTTCTTGTCGGAAGCACTGCTGAAGACATAAGAAGCAGGGCAATAGAGGGCTCAAGGTTTAATGTTCCTGAAGATAAAGACCAATGGTACCTAAGTGCAGGCTCTTCTATTGGGGCTTCAAACTTAAATGTTGGTGACAGATCTACCCGCAACTCTTATATAAGCAGGTTAAACTACAACTTCAAAGACAAATACTTCTTAACCGGAACGATGAGGGCCGATGCAAGCTCAAGGTTACCTGAGAATAACAGGTGGGGCTATTTTCCTTCTATAGGAGCAGGATGGGTGATTAGCAGCGAAAAATTCATGGATAACAACACGCTTTTTAGCTCACTTAAATTAAGAGCAAGCTATGGTAAGGTTGGTAACGATGGTATTCCAAGCAGTTTATTTATTCCTTTGGCAACAGTGAACCTTCCTTATATATTCAACGGTGTTGAGGTGCTGAATATAAGGTTAGAAGAACTTTCAGAACAGAACCTGAAATGGGAAATTACTACTGAAAGCAATTTTGGTCTTGACTTTAGTCTGCTAAAAAGGCGCTTATCAGGAACAATAGATTGGTACAATCGTAAAACGGAAGATGCACTGGTACGTATCCCAATACCTGCCATTTTAGGCGACCCAAACAATGAGTACATTACAAACGCAGCCTCTTTTACAAATAAAGGGGTGGAAGTAGCATTGAACTGGCAGGATAATCTTAATAAAGATTGGCGATATAACATTGGAGGAAACTTAGCTTACAATAAAAACCAGATCGAAAATCTTAATGGTGGCCAGGCTCTGGGTGCTGGAAACATAGGAGGCCAGGGCTTTACTACCAAGTCGGATAACGGCCAGCCGATCGGCAGCTTTTTCTTGTGGGAGGTAGATGGCATTTTTCAAACTGCAGCTGAGATAGCTGGTTCTGCACAGCCAGGAGCAAAACCCGGAGATTTAAGATACAGGGATGTGAATGGTGATAAAACAATTAATGCCGAGGATAGGGTATACCATGGCTCTTACCAGCCAAAACTAACATATGGTGTTAATGGTGGCTTTAGCTTTAAAGCGCTCGATGTTTCCTTTGGTGGATATGGAACCTCAGGAGGTAAAATTTATAATGGCAAAAAAGCTGCACGTGGTGATTTCAGGGATAATATAGAAACAGAGGTTGCTCAAAACCGTTGGACCCCCAATAACACCAACACGAATATCCCAAGAGCAAACTTGAATGAACTACCTGCATCTACTTACTTCCTGGAAAAAGGCGATTTCTTCCGCATCAACAACCTGACTATTGGATATGCCTTCCCTACTACTATGCTTCAAAGAGTAAAGATGCAAAACGTTCGTGTTTATGTAACTGCGCAGAACCTTGCAACCTTTACCAAATACAGCGGCTTCACACCTGAAATAAGTACAGGTGGAACATTGGAAGGTGGAATCGAATCTTCAATTTATCCTACAACAAGAACTTTTGCTTTCGGGGTTAACGTAGGTTTTTAAAACATTATAATTAGAATAGTATATGAAAAATAAATTTGTAAAAGCACTGGCCTTAGCCGCAATCCCACTGGCATTAATCCCGGCAGGTTGCAGCAAAAGTTTCTTAGAAGTGGACCCACAAGGGCAAACTACAGAGGTATTAGCTTTAACTGACCCGGATGCTGCTAACAAACTTGTTGGCGGAGTCTATAATACTCTTTATTATGGTGGCTTCGATAAGACCACGGTAGGTTTTTTATGGGTACTCGCCAACGATATAGCCAGCGATGATGGCGATAAAGGAAGCTCGCCCGGAGATTTCCCTGCCGCAGGCGAGATCGACAACTTTACCCACACACCCAATAACTTCATCTTTAATAACATTTGGAGCGGCCATTTTTCTGCTATTATAGCTGCGAACAAAGCTATCGAAGTCTTGAACAAAGGCTCATTAGCGCCCAGTGAGAAAAACAGGTTGTTAGGAGAAGCTAGGTTTCTTCGTGGGCTTTACTACTTTAACCTCGTACGCTTTTTTGGTGGAGTGCCAAAGCTAACTATTGCCCCCCTTGCAAGTGAGGGCAATACTGCTGCATTACACACCCGCGCCACTCCTGCCGAAATTTATGCGCTTATTATAGATGACCTGCAATTCGCTGCAGATAAATTGCCTGTAAAAGGAGATGCTGCTACCCAAACGGGCCGGGCAAATAAAGGAGCAGCTCAAAGCTACCTCGCAAAGGTTTATCTCTACCAGAAGAACTGGCAGAAAGCCTTTGAGCTTTCACAAGCTGTCATCAACTCAGGAAAATATTCTCTTGTTCCAGACTATAGCCTCGTTTTTAGGGAAAAGCCTGTAAATGGTGTAGGAGGAAACAATAACACCGAATCGATTTTTGAGGTACAAACAGGACTCAACATTGGTGAAAACGCAGTTAGTCCTTTGTATAGTAACGGGCAAGGCCCAAGGGGCAGGGGAGGATGGAATGACCTTGGCTTTGGATTCAACACTCCCACAGCCAACCTTTTAAATACCTTCGAGGCAGGCGACACACGAAGAGGGGGTACCATCATTTTCGTTAATCCTACTGTTCCAGGCAATAGCCCCGGTACTATCCTTTGGGACGGCTTTCGAATTCCGACCAAGGATAGTGTAGAAAATGACCGTTATAATTATAAAGCATACCATAGTTCAATAGCCGAATCTCCACAAACAAGCAACAACAAAGACACCAAGCCAAAAAATATCCGCCTGATGCGTTATGCTGAAGTGCTGCTGATATATGCAGAGGCGGCAGCTATGACCGGGAATGCAGGAGAAGCAACTGCTAAACTCAACCTTGTTCGCAGCCGTGCTAATCTTCCTGCTTCTACAGGCACACAGGCTAATATATGGAAGGAAAGAAGAACAGAATTAGCAATGGAGCAAGACCGCTTTCTTGACCTGGTTCGCCAAGGGCGAGCAGGTACAGTACTGAGGGCACATGGAAAGGCATTTGTAGATGGAAAGCATGAAGTCTTTCCTATTCCACAGGCACAAAGAGATCTTAGTGGTGGAAGGCTAACACAAAACAATGGGTATTAAAGTTCTTACTAAAACATTCAACATGACTTACAATAATAAAAAAGGTTTCGTTCTTTTTACAATGCTTCTTACAATAAGTATTGTTTTCTCGAAATGCACCAAACCCGAAACAGATGACTCTTTCCAGGCCGGAGATCCGCCGCCGGTAGCCGGTGGCTTTGTTAACTCAAGTGAAATAGCTGCCGCAAACCTTGTAGCACACTTTGCTTTTGAGGGGAATGTAAATGATAGCAAAGGCACAGTTACAGGTGGAACAACTTCGGGAACCACTAGTTTCGTACCCGGTAGAAAAGGATCAGCCTACCAGGGTTCTTCCAATGGTTTTATTGCTTACTCCACACCAGGAGTAATTGCCTCACTTTCCAGTTTTACTGTAAGTGTGTGGATTAATACAGCGAAACATGATGGGGGGGCGCAGGGCATTTTTAATTTGGCTAAACAGGATGGCTCTTTCTGGGGTAACTTTTTTATGATGATTGAAGGCAATAACAGTCCTGAGAACAAGATGTTCATGAAAATGCATTTTGAGAAAAATACTGCCACTTTTGTTGAGCATTGGATAGAGCCAGGTGGTAATTTCAGGCCTGACGATATGTACAATGCCTGGAGGCAAGTTACCTGGACTTATGATGCAGCAACCTCTAAGGCAGGCTTTTTTGTGAACGGTCAAAAAATGGCACTTCCAACAGGAGCTGAAGACCGTAAAGCCGATCCTGCTGGCACGCCGTTGGGAGCATTGAGCTTTAAAAATGCTACAAGGCTCGTAATAGGTGGATGGCAAAATAACCTTGGCGCGCCTTTTAATGCACCTGAACCTTGGATGCTAAACTATACCGGCAAGCTTGATGAGTTACGGTTTTACAATAAAGCGTTATCAGAACAGGAAATAAGTGCTTTGAATATTTTAGAACGCCAGGGCAGATAGTGTTGTTCTTTTACAGCACCATAAAGATTTACTGTACAAGTGTGCGACGCAACGATGATGAGTAACCAGGTTCTGCCCGGTACATAAATACCTTAAAAAGTGGCTTGTGAACCAGTTACACGAGCCACTTTTTAACTGGTTTTTGTTACTGGCATTACTTTTTCAATTAAGCATCGTTGTGTCACTCACTTGTACATTTGTATTAAAAGCAGCAATAAAAAGCGCACGCTTTTGGCGTACCCCAGTATTAATCATAACTATGAAAAATATTTTTAGTTTCCTAATTGCAATCAGTTTAATACTGGTTACTGGCTGTAGTAAGCCAGCAACAGAACCAATTGTAACACCAGAAAGTGATCTTAGTTATGCTGCATTAACTGTTAACGGTGTAAACAACGGAAGCTTAACCCACAACTATATAAGCGTTAACACAACCATTAGGTTGTCTTTTAATAAACCATTAAAGCAGTCTTCAGTTAATTCAAGTATACTTTTTAACGCGGCAACAGGTACCGCAGTTCCTTTTAATATCTCTTTTGAAAACAACGACACAACTGTATTAATAAGGCCGTCGTCTTCTTTAAGCGGGTTTACTAACTATACTATCATTATTTCAAGTGGCCTTCAATCAATAAGCGGCACGAGCTTAAAGAATAGTGTCAATATTATTCTACGAACAGGGATAGACTCGGCAGATAAGTTTCCCTTGATTACTGACAATGCATTATTGGATCTTGTGCAACGGCAAACCTTCAAATACTTTTGGGATTTCGGCCACCCGGTAAGTGGGCTGGCAAGAGAAAGAAACACATCGGGAGACCTGGTAACCACCGGCGGAACTGGCTTTGGAATTATGGCCATTGTAACAGCTATTCATCGCAACTTTATTACCAAAGCAGAAGGGCTGGTTAGGATGCAGAAGATCGTAGGATTTCTAAAGAATAATGCCCGCACTTTTCACGGAGCGTTTCCGCATTGGCTAAATGGAGCAACAGGTGCTGTAATACCTTTTAGTGCCAAGGACAACGGTGCCGACCTTGTTGAAACATCATTTTTAATGCAGGGACTATTAACTGCACGACAATATTTTAATAGTGCAGATGCAAATGAAGTAGCATTAAGAAATGACATCAATACCTTGTTTAACGCAGTGGAGTGGAGCTGGTTTAGAAAGAATAACGAGAACGTTTTATACTGGCATTGGAGCCCTGATTACAACTGGGAGATCAACCACGCCATAAAAGGTTGGAATGAGGCTTTGGTTACTTATGTACTTGCCGCTTCCTCACCCAGTTATTCTATTTCTAAAATGGTTTACGATAATGGTTGGGCAAGCAATGGAAACATGCGGAATAACAATATTTATTTTGGTGTACAATTACCATTAGGGCCACCACTTGGCGGACCGCTATTCTTTGAACATTATTCCTTTCTTGGTATAAATCCTTTTGGTTTATCAGATCAATACGCTAACTATCAAACACAAGTAATTAACCATACAAAGATCAATTATGAGTATAGCAAGGCTAACCCTCAAAACTATTACGGGTATAGTTCATCTTCATGGGGTTTAACAGCAAGCGATATTCCCAATGGTTATACTGCAAGCTCACCTACCAATGACATAGGTGTAATAGCGCCAACGGCTGCTTTATCTTCTATGCCTTACACTCCCATCGAATCCTTGAATGCCTTAAAATTTTTCTATTATAAACTAGGCGATAAGATTTGGAAAGAGTACGGCTTTGTAGATGCATTTAAATTAAGTGATCCCTGGTTTGCCAATTCGTTTCTTGCAATAGATCAGGGGCCAATTATTGTTATGATAGAAAACTATAGAAGCGGCTTATTATGGAACTTATTTACCAGTTGCCCCGAGGTAAAAACGGGCATGAGAAATTTAGGCTTCACAGCTCCGTATTTATAGCGAGGGAAAGTTGTCCGAACTATGATTAATAGGATTGTTTGGATTTTGAGGAAGGAATTGTATTTAGCAGTATTCTATCTTCTTTTGTTCGGCCTAAGAATGAAAATTTAGATGTTTTAAAAAAGGTTAAAATCACAATTAGATGACGCAAGGAGGTGCATTTTATTTTCTTAGTTCGATTGTTTTTACTATAGCGTTTGCTTGTACTACTGGTAACAAACCTGCCACTAATATTAATCCAGTTCTCGCTAAGGACGATAGCATATATAAGGATGTTCAAAGGTCAACCTTTCAATATTTCTGGGATGGAGCAGAGCCAAACAGCGGACTAGCAAGAGAACGCTTTCATGTTGACGGGGAGTATCCGCAAAACGATAAACACGTAGTAACAAGTGGAGGTGGTGGCTTTGGCGTTATGGCCATTTTAGTAGGTATCGAAAGAGGATTTATTACCCGGCAACAAGGTTTTGAAAGACTACAAAGGATCGTAAAGTTTTTAGAAACAGCAGATCGGTTCTATGGAGCATGGCCGCATTGGTGGAACGGAGAGACAGGAAAAGTGAAGCCTTTCAGCAAAAAAGATGATGGCGGAGACCTTGTAGAGTCCTCATTTATGATTCAGGGTTTACTTACTGTTAGGCAGTACTTTAAGGATGGCAACACTGGAGAAAAAGCGCTGGCTAACCGCATAGATAAGCTTTGGAAAGAAGTAGACTTTAACTGGTATCGTAATAGTAAGAATGCTTTGTACTGGCATTGGAGCCCAAACTATAGTTGGGAGATGAACTTTCCTGTAAGTGGTTACAACGAATGCTTGATTATGTATGTGCTTGCTGCCTCATCTCCCACACACGGCGTACCTGCTGAAGTATATCATGAAGGCTGGGCAAAGAATGGAAAGATAAATGAAACGACTACTAAATATGGCTATCCGTTAAACCTAGCTCATAACGGTGCTGACGAATATGGCGGGCCTTTGTTCTGGGCTCATTATTCATACCTGGGGTTAGATCCAAGAGGCTTGAAAGACCGTTATGCAGATTACTGGCAGCATAATAAAAACCATACGCTTATTAATTACTCATGGTGCGTTGAAAATCCAAAGAAGTTTAAAGGGTATGGCAAGGATAGTTGGGGTCTTACAGCAAGTTATTCAGTAAAAGGATATGCCGGGCATGCACCAGGCATGGATAGAGACCTCGGCGTTATTAGTCCAACTGCTGCTTTATCATCAATGCCATATTCACCGGAGCAATCGATGCAGGCAATGAAGCATTGGTACAAGGACCTGGGAGATAAAGTATACGGCGTTTATGGTTTTTATGATGCTTTTAGTGAAACAGAGAATTGGTTCCCCAAAAGATATTTAGCTATTGACCAGGGACCAATTGTAGTGATGATGGAGAACCATAGGACTGGATTGTTATGGAACCTTTTTATGAGTTGTCCTGAAGTGCAGCAGGGTTTGAAGAAGTTGGGATTTGAAAGTCCTCATTTAAAGAAGTAGAAGTTGACCACGAAGAACACGAAAGTTACACGGAAACACTAATGCTTCGTGCACCTTAGTGTTCTTTGCATCTTAGTTGTTTAAAAAAAGTTGAAAGAATTGTTGACGTTGAAGAGTGCGACGCAAGAGAAGTTTAATAGTTATTCTACCGACGGGCTCAAAAAAATTATACTAAAATGATGAAACGTATTAAGCAACTTCTTGTTTTTGCGATGCTGTTAACAGGCTTTTCTGGTATTGGCCAAACAACACAGATGAGCACCTATTGCAACCCCGTTAATATCGATTACACTTACATGATCTATAATGCACACCAGGATATTTCGTATCGCTCAGGTGCAGACCCGGCAGTGGTTCAATTCAGGGGGGAGTATTATATGTTTGTAACAAGATCAATGGGATACTGGCACTCAACTGACTTGCTTAACTGGACTTTCATTACCCCCCAAAAGTGGTACTTCGAAGGCTGCAATGCGCCTGCTGCACACAACTATAAGGACTCTGTTTTATATATTGCCGGCAACCCTTCGGGTTCTATGAGTGTTTTGTATACCGATGACCCTAAAAAAGGAGATTGGAAAGCAACCGCAGCGATCTTAAACGACCTGCAGGATCCTGATTTGTTTATTGACGATGATGGGAAAGCATATGTTTTTTGGGGCTCTTCGAATGTTTACCCGATCAGGGCAAAGACGCTGGACAGGGATCGACGCTTCAGGCCTTCTGATACTACTTATACCCTGTTTAATTTAGACATGAGCAAGCACGGTTGGGAACGTTTTGGTGAAAACCATTCTGATACAGTATTGGGAGGCTACATGGAAGGACCTTGGTTAACGAAGCACAACAAAAAGTACTACATGCAATATGCAGCACCGGGTACCGAGTTTAATGTGTATGGCGATGGTGTATATATAAGCGACTCCCCTTTAGGACCCTACAAATACGCTCCAAACAATCCTGTTTCTTATAAACCCGGCGGCTTTATGAATGGAGCCGGACATGGCAGTACGGTTATTGGTCCCGCTAACACTTACTGGCATTTCGGGTCGAATTCCGTTTCAATTAACGTGAACTGGGAAAGGAGGATCTGCATGTTTAAAACAGAGTTTGATAAAGACGGCTTGATGCATAGTGATACTTATTTTGGCGACTATCCACATTTTGCCCCGGCTGTTGCAGGCAAGATGGGGGACTTTGCAGGATGGATGTTATTATCTTATAAGAAGCCTGTTACATCTTCTTCAACTCTTCCAACTTATACTGCATCTAAGATAACTGACGAGAACGTGAAGACGTTTTGGGTGGCTGAAAAGAATGATGATAAGCAATGGATCGAGATTGATCTTGTTACGCCTGGCGAGGTTCATGCAATACAGGTAAATTACCATGATCATAAATCGAACCTGTTTGGCAAAGAGCCGGGCTTGTATCACAGGTACTTAATTGAAGGTTCTACTGATAGAAGCAATTGGATAAACCTGGTTGACAGAAGCAATAGTTTTAAGGATGTTCCTAACGACTATGTTGAACTGGGTATTCCTAAAACGGTTAGGTATATCCGTTATAAGAATATTCATGTTCCAACGCCCCATCTTTCAATTTCAGACCTCCGGGTTTTTGGTGTGGGCAGCGGTAAAGTACCTACAGCAGTTAAGAACTTTAGCGTGAAGCGGTATGCAGATCGCAGGGATGCAATGATAAAATGGGATAAGCAGCCAAGTACCCAAGGGTATAATGTACTTTGGGGCATCGCTCCTGAAAAACTTTATAGTTCATGGATGGTATATGATAAAAATTCACTCCTGGTGAAAAGCCTAACAGTAGATCAGCCATACTACTTTGCTGTAGAAGCGTTTAATGAAAATGGCGTTTCAACGAGAACAAAAGTTAGTAGAGTGGAATAAGAGATTCAGTAAAGTGAGAGGCTATAAAAATGATTTTTTAAACTAAGCTACCTCTTAAATGAAAAGAGCAATTACATATATCATCTACATAACATTGTTAACTTTTTGGGTGCAAGGTATAGTAGCACAACAACAACCTTTTTACCAAGAGATACAACAATTTAAAAAACAGGATAGTGTGCGTAAACCTGCAAAAAAAGCTATCTTGTTTAGCGGCAGCTCTTCCTTTAGAATGTGGTCGGGCCTGCAGGACTCCTTTCCCCGAAGCACAATTATTAACCGTTCTTTTGGAGGCTCTTCTTTACCACATCTCATTCTGTATGCCGAGGATGTTATTTTCCCATATAGTCCAGAACAAATTTTATTTTATTGTGGCGACAATGACCTTGCCTCCTCTGATACCGTACAAGCAGTACATGTTTTACAAAGGTTTGAACAATTATTCAGTTTAATTAGAAGCAGATATCCAAAAGTACATGTTGCTTTTGTCTCAATAAAGCCTAGTCCCAGTCGGGTAAAGCTGATGCCTAAAATGGAAGAAGCAAACAAGCTTATTGAAGTTTTCCTAAAAAATAAAAAACGTACTGCTTTTATAGACGTTTACCACCCTATGTTACTTCCAAATGGAAAACCTGATCCTTCTTTATTTTTAACTGATAACCTTCACATGAATGCAAAGGGGTATGCTATCTGGAAAAAAGTTATTCAACCATATTTAAAAAGCTAAACAATACTATATGAATTGCGTGAAATTATCGCTGGGAATGCTTGTGTTAATATCCAGCACAACGTTAGCTCAGCCAAAAAAGCTTACTTCAAAATCAGCTACGGCAACAACTGCAAATTCCAAGATGAACAACTTTGTTGAAACACTTCTTAGTAAAATGACCCTGGATGAAAAGATCGGCCAGCTTAATTTACTTACTCCAGGAGGAGGAGTGGCAACTGGTGCGGTTGTAAGTACAGGTGTGGAAACGAAAATAAAAGCAGGAAGTGTTGGAGGCTTATTTGGTGTGATAGGTGTAGACAAAATAAAGCAGGCTCAGGAACTTGCAGTTACGCAAAGTCGTTTAAAAATTCCTTTGATCTTTGGTTCTGACATAATACATGGGTACAAAACCACATTCCCTATTCCCCTGGGGTTATCCTGCAGTTGGGACTTAAATATGATTGAACGCAGTGCAAGGATAGCAGCGATTGAAGCAACTGCAGATGGTTTAAACTGGGCCTTCTCTCCCATGGTTGACATTGCCCGCGACCCTCGCTGGGGACGGGTTGCAGAAGGAGCCGGCGAAGACACCTACCTGGGATCGCAAATAGCCAAAGCAATGGTAAGAGGCTACCAGGGAAATGACCTTGCAGCAAATAACACTTTGATGGCTTGTGTAAAACACTTTGCTTTGTACGGAGCCGCAGAAGCTGGTAGAGATTACAACACAGTAGACATGAGTCGCCAAAGAATGTTCGAATACTATTTACCACCTTACAAAGCAGCAATTGATGCGGGTGTGGCAAGTGTTATGACTTCATTCAATGAGGTTGACGGCATCCCTGCAACAGGTAACAAATGGCTCATGACTGACCTTTTGAGAAAGCAATGGGGATTTAAAGGGTTTGTAGTTACTGATTATACTGCCATAAACGAAATGATAGATCATGGAATGGGTGATCTGCAAAAAGTATCTGCAATGTCTTTAAACGCAGGTACCGATATGGATATGGTAGGAGAAGGATTTCTTTCTACCCTAAAAAAATCACTGAAAGAAGGTAAGGTTACACAAAAGCAAATTAATGATGCGTGTAGGAGAATTTTAGAAGCGAAGTACAAGCTTGGATTATTCGATGATCCTTATCGATACTGTGACGCATCAAGAGCTACAAAGGAAGTTTTAAGCACTGATAAAAGACAGGCAGCAAGAGAGTTCGGCGTTCGGTCAGCCGTGTTATTAAAGAACAATGGAACCTTGCCATTAAAAAAGACCGGTACTATCGCTTTAATTGGCCCTTTAGCAAATGACAAGAACAATATGCTAGGCACCTGGGCCGTTAGTGGCGACTTTCAATTGTCTGTTCCTGTTTTAGACGGTTTGAAAAACGTTGGTGGTAAAAAACTAAATGTTCTGTATGCGAAAGGCGCAAACATTTCCGACGACACTGTCTTTGCCAAAAAAGTAAATGTTTTCGGCGAACGAATTGCTATAGATAAGCAAAGCCCTGACAGGCTGATTAGTGAAGCTGTTGAAACAGCTAACAGGGCCGACGTAATCGTGGCTGTTGTAGGTGAAGCATCCGAAATGAGCGGGGAAGCAGCAAGCCGCTCAGATATAAGTTTACCTGGAAGCCAGCGAAGGTTACTAGAAGAATTAGCCAAAACAGGAAAACCTTTGATTGTTGTTGTAATGAGTGGAAGACCACTGATCTTAACTCGTGAATTTGAACTGGCTACCTCTATGCTACACGTATGGTTCCAGGGGCATGAAGCTGGAAATTCGATTGCCGATCTGTTGTTCGGTAACCACAATCCTTCAGGAAAGCTGACGATGAGTTTCCCTTACAGCGTAGGACAAATACCAATTTATTACAATCACAAAAACACAGGCCGTCCACAACCTGTAGGGCCAACACAAAAATTTCGCTCAAACTATCTTGATGTTCCTAATGAACCATTCTTCCCATTCGGGTATGGCTTAAGCTATACTTCGTTTTCTTACGGAGATGTGCAGTTGAACAAGACAACGATGAAACCCACCGATAAACTGACGGTTAAAATCGGCCTTTCAAATACAGGCAAATTTGATGGTGAAGAAGTAGTACAATTATACATCCGGGATATTGCAGCATCTGTAGCCCAACCTGTAAAAAAGTTAAAAGCTTTTCAAAAAGTATTCCTGCGGGCAGGCGAAACAAAAGATGTAACATTTACTTTAACTACCGAAGAGCTGAAGTTCTTTAATAACGACTTAAAGTGGGTATACGAACCAGGAGACTTTACAGTTTTTGTAGGTGGCAATTCAAGAGATGTAAAAGAAGCATCATTCGTTTTAGCTAAATAACATTTCATTCCTTTCTTACTGCTACATTAGGTTTTTTTTGTACCATAGTGTAGCAGTATTTTTTTTAGAACCTTTAAATAGTGGTACATAATTATGTACCACGCACTAGATCTCATCCCATCTTTTCTTACGTCGCACTCTTGTACTTTTGTTCATTACGCCACATCGGGAAGCCCTATTATATTACAGCCCCATCAAATGCGGCAAGACTTTTCAACACTGCTACAACTCACCAAATTTGCAACCTGCTTTACATTGCAACCGTTCAATATAGTTTTTGCCGCACAAGTGAGTGACACAACGATGTTCAATAAAGGTCTAACTGCCCGAAAACAAATCATGTAACTAATACCACTAGCGGAATTTCAGAACAGAACCCCCTACACACTTAACCACATCTCCTTATCTTCGCGGCATGGAAAAATTGCTGCAACAAATTGAAAGTTACAAGCAGGAAATCGGGTCATATAATGCTACAACCCCCGAGGAGGTAGAAAATTTCCGGATAAAATACTTGGGTACCAAAGGACTGGTAAAAGCCGTAATGGGCGAAATGAAAAATGTACCGGGCGACCAGAGGAAAGAATTTGGCCTGATCCTGAATGCTTTTAAAATTTTTGCCGAAGAGCGCTACGAAAGTTTAAAAAACAACACAAGCAATAGCGAGCAGGAAAGTGCGGCAAATTACGATTGGTCGCTTCCTGCTGACCCCGTTACTGTTGGTACCCGCCATCCATTAAGCATCGTTCGCAACCAGATCGTTTCTATTTT
>JAQBNN010000023.1 GCA_028288505.1 Segetibacter sp.
ACGGCCAGCTTTACCCATGCTTTGCAAACTGTGGTCGCTGTTACTAACAACACCTACAGTAGCGTAGCAATTAATTAATACTTTTCTTAATTCACCGCTCGGCATTTTAAGAATAGCATATTTTTCTTCCTTGTTGCTAAGTTGTGCAGAAGCACCAGCACTTCTAACTAATTTACCACCTTGTCCAGGTTGCATTTCAATGTTATGAATAACAGTACCTAATGGCATGCTTTTCATTTGAAGTGCGTTACCCAATTCCGGAGCTACAGCATCACCACTTACTACAGTAGCACCTACTTGTAAGCCCTGGGGAGCGATTATATATCTTTTCTCACCATCAGCATAATGCAACAAAGCAATAAATGCAGTACGGTTCGGATCGTATTCGATAGTAGCAACAGTTGCAGGAATATCTTTTTTATCTCTTTTAAAGTCGATGATACGGTATTGCTTTTTATGGCCACCACCTATATAACGCATCGCTCTCCTACCCTGGAAGTTTCTACCACCAGTTCTGTTCTTTGTTTCCAACAAACTCTTTTCAGGTGTGTCAGAAGTAATTTCAGCATAGGCGTTCCCAATTCTCCAACGGGTACCTGCTGTTGTTGGTTTGTATTTTCTTAGTGCCATCTTTTCTATTGTTGCGAACTTATCAGCGTCGCTAGCTATTATTTACTATTGATTAGATGTTTCCGTACAAGTCTATTGTTTCACCTTCTGCTACGGTTACCATTGCTTTTTTGTAAGCAGGCTTTTGGCCTTTTACAAATCCGGCTTTAGTGTAGCGGGTTTTATTTTTACCTGGAACAACCGCAGTGTTTACGTCGGTTACGGTTACACCATAAAACTCTTCAACCGCTTTTTTAATTTCAAGCTTGTTTGCTTTGCGGTTTACTTTAAAGGCGAATCTCCTTAGCTTTTCCTGCTGACCGTTTGACTTTTCAGACAGTATCGGCTTTACTAAAACTTCTGCAAGTTTCATATTCTTATAATTGAATAGTGTTACCTAATTAAGCTACTTCAGCTTCTTCTTCGTTAAAAATCTTTGCTGCACCTTCTGTTAATACTAGTACATCAGCATTTAGTATTTCGTAAGTATTTACGTCGCTAAGTAAAGCTGTAGCTGCATTTGGAATATTTCGGCTGCTTAAGTATAAACCTTCGTTGTACTCTGGTATTACAAATAGCGCTTTCTTATTGCTCACATTTAATACTTCCATGATACCTAAAAATTCCTTTGTCTTAGGAGTATCTAGGTTAAAATCTTCAATCACTACTATAGCGTTTTCTTTAGCCTTATAGGCAAGTGCACCAATCTTTGCAAGATCTTTCACTTTGCGGTTAAGTTTAAAGTCGTAGCTATGGGGCTTAGGTCCAAATATAGTACCACCACCTTTGTATAAAGGGTTACGTATGTTACCCTTACGAGATCCACCTGTACCTTTTTGCTTGTGAAGTTTGCGGCTTGCACCTTGCACTTCAGCGCGGGTTTTTACCTTGTGAGTTCCTTGGCGGGCAGCAGCCATGTATTGTTTAGCAGCCAGGTAGATTACGTGATCATTAGGAGTGGCTCCAAAGATCTCGTCTGGTAATTCAATAGTTCTACCAGTTTTACCACCTTGTATATTTAATATATCTACTTGCATATTATTTCTGTATTAAAACGATGGAACCATTGTGGCCAGGAACTGAACCACTTATTAAAATGTAATTTTTCTCAGCGAAGATCTTTACTACTTTCAATCCCTTCACTTTCACACGGTCCTGACCCATGCGGCCTGCCATGCGCATACCTTTAAATACTCTTGCTGGATAAGATGAACCACCAATAGAACCGGGAGCTCTCTGGCGATCGTGCTGACCGTGAGATGCTTCACCTACACCACTAAATCCGTGGCGCTTAACTACACCCTGAAAACCTTTACCTTTTGTAGTACCAACTACTTCAACATTGTCGCCTTCGGCAAAAATATCAACGGTAATAGATTCACCTAATGCTTGTTCTAAAGTTGAGTTTCTAAATTCTTTTACTACGCGCTTCGTAGTAGTGTTGGCCTTTGCGAAGTGATTAATTTCGGCCTTAGTGGAGTTTTTTTCTTTCTTTTCGCCGTATGCGATTTGGATCGCATCGTACCCGTCGTTGTCTTTCGACTTAACCTGGGTTACAACACAGGGACCAGCTTCGATAATGGTACAAGCTGTTTGCTTACCATCGGTGCCGAAGATACTGGTCATCCCAATTTTCTTACCAATTATACCTTTCATTGTTTGTTGTTTACGGCCCGATGTTGTAAGGACAATCCTTTTATTCTCTGTTTATGGTTTTCACAAAGAAGGATTTCAATCCCCTGTTTGCCATCGACCTTTTCCATTGTTTCTCACTTACGAGAGAGGAAGTACCGATGGTAAACAAACCTCGAAGGGCCTGTTCATATTTTAAGTTTGTCTCCTGGCATTAAACCCGGAGAAATATTGTCATTCAGCGCTCTTTTTTCGTAAACTACTTACGATTGAGAGATGAATATTTATAAGAACTTATTTTCTTTTCTGCCTTAGCAGATCAGAAGGCAATTACGCCTTAATTTCAACTTCAACACCTGATGGAAGATCTAACTTACTTAAAGCATCAACAGTGCGGCTGCTTGAAGTATAGATATCCAACAATCTTTTGTGCGTACAAAGTTGGAATTGCTCACGTGCTTTCTTATTAACGTGCGGGCTACGCAACACTGTAAATATCTTCTTATGAGTAGGTAAAGGAATAGGACCAGTTACCACAGCACCTGTACTACGAACAGTTTTCACGATCTTCTCAGCAGACTTATCTACAAGATTGTGATCGTAAGATTGTAATTTGATTCTGATTCTTTGGGACATATTCAAAACCCGATTTTTCTAATTGGGAGCGCAAAGGTAACGGGATACATGATACTCGCCAAATAGTTTGAGAAGTATTTTCAACAAAAAGCAGAAAAAAGATCAAATTAATTTCCCTTTTCACAATTTGTTGGGTTTGCAGGGAGATTTTGGTACCTGGCATTTTATTTATGCTGCCCTTTACTTGCGTCGCACACTTATACTTTAGGAGCTATAGCAGCTTTAGAGTACACCTGCAGAATGATCTTCCAAATTTTCGCCAAATGGTAATTGGGTCTTACAATCCAAAAGATAAGCAGGAATTTTACAATGTAAAAAAAAATGTAAAGGTTTTCAAAGGGCAAATGCTGTTGTACACTATTTGTTTTGAAACACAAGTGCCAACACAGCCTTTACGGTTTACAGAAATTTGCTATTTAAAAAAGGTAAAATTGTAGTATATTGGTGAACAAATGTCTGGATCATTAACTAAAAAGGTACGCGACATCCTCTTCGCTTAAGCTTTTAATGAACCCATCATCTTCACTTACCAGTTCTTCAGCTAGTTGCTTCTTTTTCTGTTGCAGTTTAATAATTTTTTCTTCAATCGTGTCCTTACAAATCATCTTGTATGCAAATACATTTTTTGTTTGCCCGATCCTGTGGGTACGGTCAATCGCTTGTTGCTCAACAGCTGTGTTCCACCATGGGTCAAACAAGAAAACATAATCGGCAGCAGTTAATGTGAGGCCGCTGTTGCCAGCTTTTAAACTTATTAAAAACAAGTTAGTCGTACTATCCTTGTCTTGGAAAGCGCTAACCATCTCAGCTCTTTTTGCTGGTGGTGTTTGCCCATCAAAATGGAAGTAGGTTATACCTTGCTTATCGCAATCCTTTTCCAGCAAATTGAGCATTGTACTAAACTGCGAGAAGACGAGGGCTTTATGTTTGCCAAGGATATTTTTCAGCTCTTCCAGTAATACTTCTGTCTTTATTGAATCTGAAAAACCCTGCTGCTCGTCTTGCGGCAACAATAGAGGTGAATTACAAACCTGCCTAAGCTTAAGCATACCTTGCAAAACTGCAAGCTTACTTTTAGTTAGTCCATTCGACTTAATATCCATGAACAGGTTGCTTCTTACCTGATCTTTAATCTCGTTGTATAAATCCTGCTGGTTACGGTGCATCTTGCACCACAAAATACTTTCTGTTTTTGCGGGTAGATCTTTTGCTACCTGCTCCTTTGTTCGTCTTAAAATAAAAGGTGCGGTCAACTTCTGTAGCGATTGAATCTTTTCTTCATCATGGTAGCGGTCTATTGCATCTGCATATTCACGCTTAAAAAAATCGCGACTACCAAACATGCCAGGTAATGAAAAGTTTAGCTGGGCGTAAAGATCGAAGGTGTTGTTTACAACCGGTGTACCACTTAATGCTATTCTCGTATCGGCGTCCAACAGGCTTACCACTGTAGTTATTTGGGAGGTAGGATTTTTAATGTTGTGGCTTTCATCTATCACCGCTATGCCGTATTTCTTTTTTAATAGAAGTTCGGCATCGGCTCTTATAGTTCCGTAGCTGGTAATAATCACCTGCTTATTTTTCTCGAACAACTGCGTACTTCTCGTTGCTCCATGGTAAACTACAGAAGTTATGGAAGGAGCAAATTTTTGCAACTCCTGTTGCCAGTTATAGATTAACGAGGAGGGACAAACTATAATGTTAACCGCACCAGGATTCCTATGTAAGTAGTTTGCAAGGAAACAAATTGTCTGCAATGTTTTACCCAAACCCATATCGTCGGCTAAACAGCCTCCAGCTCCGGCTTCCTGTAACAGGGTGAGCCATTCGTAGCCCTTTTGTTGGTAAGGACGCAGCGTTGCACTAACTGTAGGAGGAACAGGATAAACTTCCTTATCAGTGGTTTGCCATTGTTGCCATTTCAGCCACCAGCTATTTTTAATAAGCGGTTTTAAAACCTGTTGCTCATAGTTAAATTGCTGTTCACTTAAAGCTATAAACTTCGATACCTCAATCTCGTCTTTGTTGATCTTACCATGCTTAATAATTGGAGAGTATTGTTGCAGCCATTCGTCACCTAAAATGCCAAGCGTTGCATCTTTTAGCATGATTGCTTTTTGACCAGCTAATAGCATTTTCTGAATAACATTCAGCGGAATTTCTTCTTTGCCAAAAGAAACTTTCAATTGCAGTATCACTTTGCTTCCTTCTTCACGAAGAACTTTTGATTTCGTTTCTACTTTAAAGGAGGAATAACGGAAATGTTGTAGCAGATCCATTCCTGCTAATTCGATCTCGAGTTCTAAAAGCTTGTGGTATGTCTTTAAGAACCACTGTTTCTTTTGGGCATCAGCAAAAGGCAAGTAGTAGTAACCATTGCGTTGTTTAGAAAAGTTGGGATGCTGTTCTACCAGTAATTCTACAAACTTTGTTTCCGCTTCTTTATCTCTTTTTATTACATATTCTTCCCCATCAATCACGGTTTCAAATGTTTCTTTGTATGGTCCTTCTACTAAGAAGCCGTCATACAACCATTGCGGCGTAAGCATTAGAAATGAGTTGCTCAGCTCACTCAGTAAAACCCGGTTTACCGGAACTGTTTCGAGTGCCTTTTTTTGAAAGTGGTTGTTACGGTTTACAGAGTAATCTGCTTCGAGTTTAATTAGTACATTTTGAGAAAACAAGAACGGGTCACTTCCAACCTGGCTGAAATCGACCGTGGAAAGCCACTCTAATGTTTGGTAGTCTTTATAAGAAAGAAGAAAATATTCATTCCCATTTTCAAGAAGAAATTGGTGGCGGGTAAAATCACGTAGTTGATAAGCCGTCCCGTTTAATTCAACATAAGTAATCAATTGAAAAGCTTCGCCGCTTTTAAATACTTCAAAACTTAAGAGCGGCTTATAGGCACTAAAAAAGCAAGGGGCCGTAGTAAATTTTTTACCGTCAGTTGTTTTCTTATGGTACCATTTAATAAGGTTAGCAAAAGGTTTTACAGCGCTAAACGAAATGTGTAATTGGCGGGTAAGCGCATTCTGAATAAAGCTATCATAATCCACTCCGCCTCGTTGTTTGCTTAGCCGCTGCTTTATTTCTTGTTGAACAGAGAGTACACCTTCGTAACTGAATTGATGCAGAACGTTACGAACCTGTTTATCCAATTTACCATAAGTGTTACGTAGTTCCTGCCCATCTAAATCTTTTGCTGCATAGTCAATTCCTTTGGCTGACTTCGTTATATGGAAGGATTCAAGGACATGAAAAGCGGTTGTAAGCTTTTGAGGGTTTAATAACAATCCAACTTTTGTTTCCACTTTCTCTTTTGCAGCACTCATTTGTTATTCTTTTGAAGGGCTGCAAACTTAAGTAATACAGTCTTTTAAATTTAATGAATAACGAAACGCATGGGTTGGTTGGGGAAAAGTTGTTTAATGAAAATAGCAGGAGGATATGAATTGAAACTGTTGCTCAACAAAGGTTTGCCGATAAAGTGATTGCGACGCAACTGTAAGTGTTTATTAATTCGGTAATGGAATTTAAAGTTATAATCACTTTTAATTCTATTAGATGAATAAAACAGCATTTGGAGATACGACATTAGAACGGGAACGGATA
>JAQBNN010000038.1 GCA_028288505.1 Segetibacter sp.
CCAGGTTTCCCTGTACTTGTACATAGCAAATGCTTGTTTTGTGAGTATGACTAAAGTGCTGATGTCGTTCCTGTTGATTAGAGTTGTAAAGATATAAGTGAGTGACACAACGATGATGCTATGAAAACTGATGCTCGTAAAAAAAGAATGAGCCATAGTTTTTAAGAGGTTAATGATTCGGTAACATTAGCGTAACAATGCCATAACGTACCGCTGATACTTTTGCCACATCAAATTGATGATGGTGAAAAAAATTATACTACTTCTTTTATCTGTACTTTTTATTGGAGCTACTCTTTTTGCACAAAACAAGATAAACGGGAAGGTGCTGAATAATAAGAATGAAGCTATTGCCGGTGTTACCGTTATAATAAAGGGAACCGAACAGGGCACTTCTGCAGACCTTGACGGACGTTTTACTGTTACCACTATTAATAAGAATGTAGTACTTACTTTATCGGCTATTGGTTATAAAACAAAAAACCACTCTATTGCTAATGCGGGAGCGGAAGAATTGTTAATTGTGTTAGAGGCAGCAGGCAAACAATTGGAAGGGGTTGTAGTAAGATCGGCCGGTACGAGAAGAGAAACGGTTAATGCTGTTGTCTCTTACCAGAAGAATACAAATACCGTTGCTTCTGTTGTATCTGCAGAATCTATTCGCCGTTCACCAGATAGAAATACAGGAGAAGTTTTAAAACGTACGCCCGGAACAAGTTTGCAGGAGGGTAAATTTATAATTGTAAGAGGATTGGCTGACAGGTATAACCAGGCAATGGTTAATGGTATACTTCTGTCGAGCACGGAAGCCGATCGTAAAGCATTTTCTTTTGACTTGTTTCCCGCTAATATGATCGAGAGCATTATTATTAATAAAGCTTTTGTACCTGAATTACCAGGTGAATGGGCTGGTGGCTTAATTCAAGTTAACACTCGTGATATTCCTGCTAACAACTTTTTTAATATACAGCTTGGAACTGGTTTTAATACACAAACTGTAGGTAAAGACTTTTATACTTACAACGGCGGCAAAACTGATTGGTTAGGTTTTGATGATGGAACAAGATCGCTGCCTTTGAGTTATACAACTAAAGGAAGGTTTAACAATGATGCTGTAACACCGTTAAGTGTAAGGACAGAAATAGGTAAGCAGTTACAGAATGTGTGGTCCCCAACCTTTAAATCAGGTCCGTTAAATGCTTCTTTGCAGGCAAGTGGTGGTTTTAATGCTAAGCTTGGCGGTAGTAAAACCTTTGGAGGAATATTTGCGCTTACTTATAGCCAGAATAACAGGTTTTTAAGAGCTAAGAATAACGGTAATCTCTTTGGTGGTAACGGTATTGTTTCTAACGAGTATACTTATAACGATGATAAGTATTCGCAGGATGTATTGCTCGGCGCAATGGGAAATATTAGTCTTCAATTGAACAATAATAATAAGATCTCGTGGCGTAATTTATTTAATATAAACACTACCGATTACGTAACTAACAGGTATGGTTTAGAAAATTTTAGTAACCCTACCCTAGATAGTGTAAAAGGCTACGAGTTTGCATTTAAGCAAAATACTTTCTTTAATACACAGCTTACCGGTGAGCATAACATTCCATCAAAATCTGTGAGGCTAAAATGGTACGGCTCTTTTAATGTACTGGATGCTTATATACCCGATCAAAGACGTATTCTTTATACTAAGAATAATTCAACGAACGATGTTTATCGCTTGTTGATGTCGAGCACCTTGTCGCAAAGAAGTGGTAACAGGTATTACCAATACCTGAATGATTATTTATATACGGGTGGTGCAGATGTGAGTCATTCGTATACCTTTTTTAACCAGAAACAGACGTTGAAGGCTGGCTATCTTTTCCAGGTAAAAGATCGTTTGTTTGATGCGAAGCCTTTCTCGATATTCCTCCCGGTGAATAATGAGGCGTTGAAAGTTTTAAGTCCTGATGTGATTTTTAGTCCTGAAAATTTTGGTAATGGTACTGATAACAAGTTTGCCTTTGATGCCATTAAGGGGAACATTTATCGTTACCTCGCTAACACAATTTTAAATGCTGGGTATGTACAATCAGACAACCAGTTTTCTGACCTTCTCCGATTGGTGTGGGGAGTGAGAGTTGAAGGTTATGATCAATTAGTAGGAAGTGTACAAAAGAAGGATCCTCGCTATACATACTCAAATGTTGTAGATATTTTACCTGGTTTTAATGCTACCTTCTTAGTAAATAATAAGACTAATATTCGTTTGTCCGGTTCACAAACAGTAGTTCGTCCCGAGTTTAGGGAGTTAACTAACCTGAACTATTACGACTTCGAATTGAATGCAGCCATTCAAGGTAACCCTGCTTTAAAAAGAACAAAGATTACTAATGCTGATCTTCGTTATGAGGTATACCCAAGAGTAGGTGAACTATTTACTGCAGGCCTATTTTATAAATACTTTAATGCACCGATTGAACAGGTATTTAATCTTTCTACTGGTGGTGCGAGTACGTTTAACTTTCAGAATCCAGACAAAGCACAAGCTTATGGTGCTGAACTTGAGTTTAGAAAGAAGCTGGACTTCGCTGATGCTTTCAGAAATTTAACTATACAGTCTAATTTCTCTTTTATACGTAGCCGTGTTAAGGATCAAAAATTAAATAACCTTGATCGTGGATTACAGGGACAATCAGACTTCTTAATTAATGCAGCAGTAATGTATGATGCTCCTAAACCAGCATTAAGTTTTACACTCCTTTATAACCAGATAGGAAAGCGAATAGCGTTTGTAGGCGGTGAAGATTATCCTGACATTTGGGAATCGAGCAGGCCAATAGTAGACTTGCAGGTTTCTAAAAAATTATTACAGAATAAGGCTGAATTAAGGCTGAACGTTTCTGACATCTTTAATAAGACCTTGTACTTCTACCAAAACATTGATGGTAATACAAACTTTAATAAAGATGCTGATGCTTTAAGGTTTACCAGGAATTATGGTACCAGTATTAATGCAACTTTTGGTTATAACTTTTAAAAGTTATTAAACCGTGATAAGTTTTAACATGGGAGGCTGAAGATGCCCCGGGAGTTACAGATAAAGTGATTGCGACGCAACGATGATGCTAGGAATACTGATGCTGGTATTAAATGATCATTTAAGAAGTTCTATAAAGATTAGCGCACATCAAATCAATAAAACAATATGAAAAAGTTTCTCGTTTATTCTGCACTATTATTAACAGTTGTTACAGGATGTAGAAAAATTGAAGAAGATGGAGAAGTCATCGTTATTAATGGTGGTGGAAACGGCCGGGGTGCATCAGGACAATCGATTACGATACAAGGTAGAATTGATAAAGATACAGTGTTGCGCAAGGGCAACGACTATATATTAAAAGGCCTTGTTTACATAGCCAATAACGCCACTATTACCATAGAGCCGGGCGTAACAGTTAAGGGCGCTTATACAGGATCGGATGTCGCTGCCTTGATTATTACAAGAGGCGCTAAAATTAATGCCGTTGGTACACAAGATGCACCAATCATATTTACATCTGCATCGCCAACTCCTCGTTCGGGCGACTGGGGAGGAATTGTTATTTGCGGTAAAGCTTCGATTAATACAACATTTGCAGGTACAGGTGGTGGCGCAGGTATTTACGAAGTGGAAGGCGGCATTAATAATTCATTTGGAGATGGTCTTGCCGGTGGTGGTGCTACACCAAATGATGATGATAGCTCTGGTGCTTTAAAGTATGCACGTATTGAATATGCCGGATATGCATACCAGCCAGATAAGGAAATCAACAGCTTAACGCTGGCTGCAGTAGGACGCAAAACCGTGGTAGAAAACATACAGGTTTTATATGCAAAGGATGACGCGTTCGAATGGTTTGGTGGTACTGTGAACTGCAAATATCTCGTAGCTTATAAAACACAGGATGATGACTTTGATACTGATAACGGTTATCGCGGTAACGTGCAATTTGGTCTCATCATAAGAGACTCACTTATTGCAGATATATCAAGATCTGAAAGCTTTGAAAGTGATAATAACTCCAGCGGTACTGCAGCTACACCTAAAACCAGCGCTGTGTTTAGTAACATCACTTCTATTGGGCCAAGAGCAGGTTTAAGTAACCAGGGTAACCTGCTTTTTCTTGCTGCAGTTCAAATTAGAAGGAACTCTTCTATATCTATTTTTAATTCTGTTTTTATAGGATGGCCCACTGGTATCCTGATTGATGCCGCTACAGGAACCCCTACTGATCATAATATAAGTGATAACAGTTTGCGCATTCAAAATACAGTTATAGCAGGTTGTAATACACCGGTTGCCTATACAACAAGTCCGGCGGTTCCTACAGGTGCTACACAGGCTTCTATCAATGCATGGTTTACTGGGTCTGCAGGTAATACTATTGTAGCTAATGTTACTGATGCGAAACTTATTCAGCCATTTAATTATGCAGCACCAGATGCCACTCCATTTGCCGGTACCAGCGGTTATGCTCCAATTGTAAGTGGAGCTGCATTCACAGATTCAAAAGTTTCTGGTTCATTTTTTACTAAGGTAACCTTCCGTGGTGCAATAGCACCTGCAGGTTCAGAATCTACCTGGTGGAAAGGTTGGACACGTTTCCCACTACAATAAATTGATAAGAAAAGATTATAGAAAAGAGCAGGCTTTTAGCCTGCTCTTTTCTATTAAAACAGCTAAGTTCAAAGTCTTTTAACTTAACTTTAAAAGAGTAAGTTATGCAAGTTTTTTTGGGCCGATCTTAGGTACTACTATTAAGCTTACTTGCGTCGCACTCTTGTACATCCTATCGCTATTAAGCCCAAGCCGAACTAAGTATAAAAGGCACTACATTTTAATTTAAGACGACTAAGAAGTCTCTTTTAATACCACTTCTAAATCATATCCAACCAAAGCAAAATATAAGTTTTGCAACTGGTGTACATAAAGAAGATTCTTCTTTATGTACGTTACAGTAAAGTCATTTGTTATCCATTCAACACGCTGCTCATCCAATTGTTTCATAACACTTTTATTAGGTCCTGCTACAGCGTTCTCTAATATTTCTCGTGTAAGTTCGATAGGTTCAATTTCATTCAGTTGTTTATACCTGCCAAGTTGTACAACATCATCTTCAAATGGCTCTACACGGTTTTCAATATTTGGAAAAACGTAGCCAATATTATCTGCAGCTATAGAATGTACTTGTATGTGTAAAGGAGATAGTGTAATGTTTGGGTTTACTAGCTTTGGATTCCATAAAACGAGATTGCCTATTCTTAGTTCGTTAGCTTGTATCATGTTTTAATTTTCAAGATAATCATCTTTTTCAGTTACTAACTTAAAGCTGAAGTGTGCGACGCAACTGCGCTTAATAGTACCACTAAAGCTCTGTTCATAACACTACTACAACTTCAAACGAATAACTTGTGTTACTATAGGTAAACAATGGCGAATTTCCGGTAAATGTGCTTTAACAAAAGCTTATTCAATCTACATAAATCTTGGGCATCAATTTGCTTTCTGCATGCCGAACGACTATAAAACACCGTTCCCAAAAAAATGAAAAGCAAAATTTTACTCCTACTTACTATTACTATTTCAACAATTACAATGGCACAGGTAAAACCTTCGTTTGGTGTACGTGCTGGTATGTCTGTGGCAGGCATGCGTGGAGACGCAGTAACGAGTCTTGAAAACATGCTTGACTTCGCTGAAGATTATATAACCACGAGTGATCGTAAAGGTTTCTTTGCAGGAGGCTATGTTAATGTTCCTGTTGGAAACATTATTTCATTGGAGCCTGCCTTGCATTATTCGCAGAAGGGTTACGAACTAAGAGGTGAATTGAATGTAAAAGGCATGGAGTTTTTAGGTGCGAATGCTAAAGCAAAACTAAACACTCATTATATTGATTTGCCTTTGATGGTTAAAGCTAATATCAAGGGCTTGCAGCTTTTTGCAGGTCCACAAGTTTCTTATTTAGCACAAGCTGATCTTCGTACAACAGCAGCAGTACTTGGCTTTAATGTCTTCAATAAAACTATGGATGCTTCGGAGCAATTTAACCGTTGGGATGCTGCAATTACCGGTGGTGTTGGTTACCAATTTACAAACGGACTTAATGTTATGGCTGCTTACGATCATGGCCTATCAAAAGTGGATGCCAACAAAGATATGAACTCATACAACCGTGCATTTAAGGTGGGAATTGGTATGAGTTTTTAATTCACCTAACCTAGTGCATACTTAAAGCGTGTAGAAATATAGACGGGCTTACACCGTTCTATCTTTCTATATGACTTTGTTTCGAAAGATCAGTCCACTCTTGTTTAACGACCGAGTAAGAATAAAGGTCGATAAAGTTATTGTTAACAAATTCACCTTGTCTTATAATTCCTTCTTTTTTGAAGTTTAATATTTCAGCAATTGATTGGCTTTTATAATTTTTTGTGCCGCACCTGATCTCAATCCTGTTTAATGCTAAAAAGGTAAAGCCATAAGCTACCAGTTCTTTGCACGCTTTCGATACGATTCCATTACCTTCGAAACTCTCCCCAAGCCAGTAACCGATAGAAGCAGTTTTATTATTTACATCAATGTTATAAAGGCCTATTCTTCCTGCAAATGTTTCATTGAAAAAGATAGCAAAAGAAAGTTCACCTCCTGCCATTTGCCGCTTACGTGAGTTTATAATGAAATTTTTAAAGTCAATAAGAGAGTGCATGTAATCTACCCATGGTAGCCATTTTCTTAAGTGCTGCCTGTTATTATTGACTAGGTTAAGAATTTGTTCGGCGTGTTTATCATCAAGTGTTTCTAACAAAACTGTATCGTCTACTTTTATTTTAAGTGTGTTAATTGCCTGCATGTTGTTGTATTTTTAGCCACTTATAATATTTCAACTTTATGACTTTAAAGATAGCTGTTCGATTAAAATCAGTGCTATGAAAATATATAAGAGAAAGTGAGGGGCAGAACACATTAATAAACGGAATTCGTTCTGTAAAAATAATTCCCCTTGGTGTGGGCTGCTTATTGCCAGAAGATTTCTTAGTTCTAGTAGGGGTTACAACGTTTGGAACTGCCTTAGAATTACAAAGACACTTTTTTTTACCCTTCGGTTAACATGCATAAAGAAGGGGCTTTTTAAAGGTTTTTGCTGTGCTCACTAATAACCTTACGAGCCAAGGAGGTCATAAGGATTGGGCGACTGTCTTTTTAGATCTTTATCATCATCTTCTGTGGCTAGGGAGTTTTCGCCAGGAAAAGGAGGTAGTACTGTAGTATTATCTACTTCAAAAAGATTTTCCTCGTCTTGGGCAGGAGGACTGCTAAATTCTATTCGTGCATTTTTAAATTCTTCATCAGTGGTAACGTGTGATTCATCTGCAAGATGGCGATGTGCAAGTTGCGAAATTGTTTCTCCCTTGCTTGTGGGTTTGTTATCATTACCGGCAGCCTGGTTTTGTTGCTCTTGCATAATTCTTATTTTAAAGCTTATATCGAAAAATAATGCCACTTTATTAAATTGCCGGGCATTACCCGAAATATTGCAAATATAATATTGGTTCATTCTTTTTACTGCAACCTGGTTATAATTATCAACAGCCCAATTAATTTGTTTTAGCAACAGCAACAAAGGTGTTTTTTGCCCTATAAGCCGGTGCTTCTTTAACTGGCATGCATTATTTTAAAACATCTTAACAAAAGAATATTGAGAAATATATTTTTGATATACAATTCACCATACATTTGCAATGCATTTTGAGTTCTACGCATCGTTAGTAATCGAATAATTAGTCTGCTCAGTTATCTGTTAGTCATTATCTCTCTTACTTGTTGCTTTTCTCAGATCATTATTTATTTTATAAACATCAAGTATGAACATTTTCGTTTCAAACTTAAGCTTCAACGTACAGGATGAAGACTTAAGAGAATTTTTCACTCCTTACGGAGAAGTAACATCTGCAAAGATCATTAATGACAGAGAAACCGGCCGTTCACGCGGATTTGGTTTTGTTGAAATGTCTGATGAAACAGCAGGTAAACAAGCAATCGCCGAATTAGATCAGGCGACAGTTGAAGGAAGAACCATTAAAGTAATGGAAGCTAATCCAAGAGAAGACAGACCTGCACGTACCAGCGGTGGTGGTGGCGGTGGCTACCAACAAAGAAATGGCGGTGGTGGCGGCTTCAAAAGCAGGTATTAATATATTATTGCTTTTGTACTTTTTTTTAGCCGTCTTGCTGCAAAGCAAGACGGCTTCTTTTTTTAGTCAATCCTGTGTTTATACAAATCACCCTTCAAGAATTAGAATATCGCGATCTCTCGCTGGAATTTTCTGGAGCTTTGCTTTGTGATTTCTGTTGAATAACATTAAACACGTACAAGAGTGCGACGCAACGGCTGCTTAATAGCACTACTAATGTTTGCTACAACAAATTCCTAACCCTATTTGCTTCTCTTGAAATAAATGGAACTATAGCAGGTGTTTTTGGGAGAGATAATAGTAGGTCTCAATTTGTGATCTTACTTGTTTTTTACCCTCAGATGAAACATAACCATTACTAAGGTTATTATCGAGCACCCGTGCCTTTACGTTATCGCTTAGCTGGATGTCGATCATATCCATTAGTTCTTGTCTTATTCCCTTATCAAAAATTGGCACTGCAGCTTCAACACGGTGGTCAAGGTTTCGAACCATCCAATCAGCGGAAGAAATATAAATTCTTTTTTTGCCCATGTTGTGAAAGATGAGTACCCTGGCGTGTTCGAGGTATTCGTCGATAATACTTATTGCTTCAATAGGTTTTTTAAACTTTGGATTCTCCACTTTAGCGCAAAAGATTCCTCTCACAATCATTTTAACCAGCACGCCTGCCTGTGCAGCTTCATCGAGTTTTTCTATTAAAGTAATATCGCTTACCGAGTTTAATTTTAAAGTTATTGCCGCTTCCTTTTTTGATTTTGCAGCCCTTATTTCACGATTGATCATTGCAATCAATTCTTTGCGCATATTAGTTGGTGATACAAGAAGGGTTTGGCAAGTCTTTAAGGCATTGTTGCCGTTTTTAGGATCTTCAAGAAAGGTAAAAATGCGATTGATATCAGCCATTATTTTACGGTTGCTGGTAAGCAGGCAATGGTCTCCATAAATACGGGAAGTTTTTTCATTTAAATTACCGGTACTTACAAAGCCGTATTGCACCACGTGTTGGCCAAGGCGTTTTTTTATGATACAAATCTTAGCATGCACCTTTAAATTTTCTACTCCAATTAGTACTTTCACGCCTTCTTCTTCAAGCCTTTCTTTCCATCCAAGATTTGCTTCTTCATCAAACCGGGCACGTAGTTCAAGCATTACCACTACATGTTTTCCGTTGCGAACAGCATTTACAAGTGCATTAATAATTTTAGAGTTTGTTGCAAGCCTGTAGGCTGTAATCTTAATTTCAAAAACGGTAGGATCCATTGCCGCTTCACGCAACAGATCGATAACAGGGTTATAAGAATGGTAGGGAAAGTGCAGCATTATATCGTTCTGCAAAATAGCTTCAGTAACGGTAGTGCCTTTAATAAATGCAGGATGTTGCAAGGGCTCGCGTCTAACAACAGCAGACTTTTTAAATACATCTGGAAAATCTATGAAATGGCGAAAGTTATGAATGCGGCCCCCGGGAATAATATTATCTTTTCTTGAAAGCGCTAACTTTCTAATTAAGTATTCCAGCAGGTTGGCGTCCATTTCTTTATCGTAAACAAACCTAACAGTTTTGCCTTTACGACGGTTCTTAATCGCCTTCTCCAATTTCTGTATGAGGGTAGTAGATATATCACTATCTATATCTATTTCGGCGTCTTTCGTAATCTTGAATATATTGGCAGTAAAATGGTCGTAGCCAAAATAATAGAAAATAGAAGGTAGGTTGAAACGGATAACATCTTCCAGTAAAATAATGTATTGCTTACCGTCAGATGGAGGTAATAGAATAAAGCGTCCTACTGCTTTTGAAGGAACTTCTATTAATGCGAACTTTTGGTCATACGCCGTTTGTTCCTTACGCATTACAACTCCAAGGTAAAGCGATTTTTCGCGCAGGTAAGGAAACTGTGGGATGCTCTCAACAAGCAGGGGTATTACATTACTTCTAACCTGTTCTTCAAAGTATTTTTTTACAAATATTTTTTGATCGTTGTTCAGTTCCTGTTCCGTAATTATAAATATGTTCTCTTTCTTGAGATCGTTAAATATGTTCTCCCAGATGCGGTTAAATTCATTTTGCTGTTGAAGAACTATTCGCTGTATTTCATCAAGTATTTGTTGCGGATCTTCTTCAAGATGCATATTCTTTCTGCCAACAGGAATCATTCTTTTTAAAGTAGCAACACGTACCCTAAAAAACTCGTCGAGGTTGTTTGAAAAAATGCCAAGAAACCGTATGCGTTCTTTTAATGGTACAGTAGCATCGTTTGCTTCCTGTAAAACCCGTGCATTGAAACTTAACCAGCTAATATCTCTGGGAATAGTGGGGTGTTTCATTTTATTGTGTAAGTATTCAAATGTAAGAAACGCGTTTTGCTTTCTCTAATTAGTTTCAGGTTAATAACTCTTTAAAAGAATAATTGTTGTGATACCAGCATTTGTTTTTTATAGCGTCATCGTTGCGTCGCAATCACTTCATCGGCATTACAATGGGGAGCTTTAATGGTAGCTTTAGGTACAAAACGCATTGATCAATAGCAAGGGGATCTATTAAGCCCAATGACAACAATCGTAAAAGCAGGTAAATAATTACAACTTGTACCCGGTAGATTTTAAAGTGTCAAGCGTAAAACCAACAGTAGTACCTACATCCACTTTACTCCTTACATGTATAGTTTGGTTGTGGGCTTCAATAATATGTTTTACAATAGCAAGGCCTAAGCCTGTTCCACCAACATCACGGCTTCTGCCACGATCAGTTCTGTAGAAGCGTTCAAAAATTCTGTCCAGGTGTTCTTCGCTAATACCTATTCCATCATCGCTTATTTCTATTAAAACACGTTGCTCGTCTGTTTGGTATATGCTGGCCACTATATTACCGTTTTCCTTTCCGTACTTAACAGCGTTACTTACAAGGTTTGTAATTACCTGGTGTATTTTTTCTTTATCGGCAGTCACCCAAACCGGCTGCTCACATCCTTTTTTTATTGATGTAGTAATGTTCTTTTTAGAAATCTTAATAGACAAAGTCTCGTACACATCCCTAATCAAATCCTGGATGATAAAGTTCTTTCTTACTAATGGCTGCTCGCCACTTTCAAGCCTCGATATTTCGTCGAGGTCATTTACCAGTGTCACCATACGGTCCACATTACGGGCTGCGTTTTCTAAAAACTTTCTATTTACAGCCTGGTTCTCTAATGCTCCATCCAGTAGTGTATCAACATAGCCTTGTATCGCAAATATTGGGGTCTTAAATTCATGAGCAAGGTTCTGCAGGAATTCTTTCCGGTAAGCTTCGTTGCTCTTTAATTTTTCGATTTCTTCTTTACGCTGCGTAGCCCATTTTTCTACATCATCCCTAACATCATCAATGCTTTTTTGAGGCAAAATATATTTGTAATAAGTCTCTTCCCGTAAAGTTGCTTTTGTTTGGTAGATGAACTTATAGATGAGTTTGATCTTCCTGTAAATAAACTTTTCGAGGGTGTATTTTATTAAAAGGTAGCTTCCTAAAAACGTAAGGCAAAATGCCGTTAAGGCGATTAATGCATTTGGTTTTAAAAAATAAAAACCAAAGCTAATAGGCATGCTGAGAAGAAAGGCGGTGTAGAGCGATAATTGTAGGGGAGAAAGGTTTTTTGTATTAAGCATGATAAGTTCTACGAAAGAGTAACTGTAAGTTGGTCTATAAAATTGATGTTTTAAACAGCTAGTTCAAACTTATAACCTACGCCCTTCACTGTTGTCACGCATTCTATACCAAGCTTCTGCCTTATTTTTCTTATGTGTACATCAATAGTCCGATCGCCTACAATTACATCTGTACCCCACACCTGGCCCAGTATTTCATTCCGTAGAAACACACGTCCGGGTTTAGCAGCAAGTAAGTAGAGTAACTCAAATTCCTTTTTTGCCAGCACTACATCTTTACCGTTTATGCTTACCATAAACCTTACCGGATCAATGGTGAGATCGCCAATGTTAATTTGTTTTTCAGTGTGATCACCTTTTATAATTCTTCTAAATAAAGCATTTACCCGGCTTACCAAAACTTTAGGGCTTATTGGTTTCGTTAAATAGTCGTCTGCTCCAATTTCAAGTCCTTCAATATGCGATACATCGTTATTAAGTGCAGTTAGAAAAATAATAAAAGTTTCCTGGAAACCTGTTTGCGCTCTTAAGTGGCGGCACACCTCAATGCCCGTTTTACCGGGCATCATAATATCCAATATTATTAGTGAAGGGTTTATTTTCTTTGCTTTCTCAATGGCTTCAATCCCGTCGTTGGCAGTCACAACTTCGTATCCTTCCCTTTGTAAATTGTAGCTGATTATCTCAAGAATATCCGGTTCGTCATCGGCTATAAGTACTGTCTTTCCCTTTACTTCCATTAACAAAAACTTTACACAAAAGTAATTTTGCAAGCTTATAGTTAGGGGCACCGTTCATTATATAATTGTTAACTAACACTTTCCGATGTGCCAGCTTCGTTATTTATTATCAAAATAGTATATAGAGAATTTTCTTTTGGAGCCACC
Source organism: Segetibacter sp. (assembly GCA_028288505.1). Lineage (GTDB taxonomy): Bacteria > Bacteroidota > Bacteroidia > Chitinophagales > Chitinophagaceae > Segetibacter. The sequence continues at coordinate 12,759 of JAQBNN010000038.1, forward strand.
TTTATTACTACTATTGCGCTTTTCTTGCGTCGCACTCTTGTACTCATTCATCTTTATTCAGCCATTACTGCATCTCGTATTTATTCCTTCATGGCCAGAAGTAGCACTTTATTTACCTCGGCGTATGTTATAGGAATGCAATAAATGCCACTAAAAGATGCCTATTGATTTGCTGATGAAGTGATTGCGACGCAACGATGATGCTATTAAAACCGGTGCTGGTATTAAAAGACTTGTTTTCGTAAGGTAAAAAGCTAAAGGAAAAGAAAACCTAAAACGTAGTGCAGCCCATTATTGCATTACAATTGGTAGTATTTTTGTACAGTATGAAAACTATGCTAAAAAATCTACTTTTTACATTTACAACTTTCCTTTCAGCTTCTGCTTTCTCACAGGCAAAACAGGAAATTCCGTTAATGAGAAAGATGTTTCATGAGAACATTGACAAGGTTCAAAAATCGATTGATAAATTAGATAAGAAAGAAGATAAGCAATTCATTGTAGGAAAAAACGAAGAAGTTAACCTGCAGGTTACCTATACCTTATTTAATAAAATAGATAATCTTCAAAACTCAATTGAAGCAGATGGCCAACTAGATGCAAACTCGAAGATTAAATTTCTTCGCGGTACACAAGAAGTTTTGCAGGCTTTTGCTTCCGGTTATAACAACAGGGTTTTAAAAGGTGAGGACTTAACAGACTTATTTGCCGCTTACGAGAACGCTATGGCGCTCGAGAGAAAGCAACAGTCTATTTTCCCCGTTATTGAGCAAAGTGAAATTGAAGTTGGCGAAATCCTGGTAAAGCTTTTCCCTTTTCAGAAGAATAAAGGAGTAACTGAAAGCCGCGATGTACTGGTTTTAAAAGCTTGTCAAAAAAGGCCTGACAAGATCCTTGCTATTTTAAGAAGTAATCCTGATATCTCTTTTGCTGACAGTTTAATTAAAATGATTTCTCGCACACAGCAGGAAGAGTTGTATACCTATGCACAGTCAAGCACTGCTCTTGGTCGTCGTATTCAAAAGCTTGATGATCCTTTAGTAAGAATGATTTCAAGGCTGGCTCAAATGCCAACTGGTCGTTTGTATTTTCCATTTCTTGATAATCTTTCTACGGGAAAAGCCACCTTGGAGGAGATTCAAAAAGTGATGGATGATGAATACAAATATTTCAGGCTTTTAGTAAATACGCAAATTGATTATGCTGGCAGGTTAAGAAGAAGGGATACCCCAATGGTTATGCCAACTCTTACAGCCATGCTTAAGAAAAAAGCCGTCGATAATTTCATTACCGTTATTAATGGTTTGCACGATTCTCCTGATCCTATAAGAATGAAGAAAGTGGAACCTTTAAACGCCCAGGAGCTTTACTACTTATGTGTGTTAGGAGAAACAGAAATTTATACCAGCAGCTATCTTAAAACCTACGAGAGGATCTTTCAAAGAATGAAAAATCCAAATAGCGACAGCCTGTTAATGAGTGTGAACTTCGACCATTTTAAGAAGTTTATTAAAGTGGCAGCAGGCTACAATACTTTGGACAACTTTCTTAAAAGGATGCAGAAAGATAACGCCGAAATTTTAATGCGTGCATTTGCAAAAGGGCTTGAAAAGACGGGCAACCTTGAAGATGCAGTGGATGTAGCTGATAGTTATGCAAGTATTTCAGATTCGTCTCTCCGTAAATTAATACGTGATGAAGTACAGGTAAACCTTGCCGATGTAAGAAGTACCGGTAACAGGAATGGTGTTATTATATATGATCTGCTGAATACACTTTTCGAGAGCATGGATTCAAATAAAGAAGACCTGTCTACGAAATTTGGAATACCAGGAGTTTACTCTGTAAATAACAGCAACCTAAAAAACCCCGCAGGCCGAATAATTATACAACAGTTCTTCTACGGCGATAAAGACGGTATAAGCGTTTTCAACAACTTCAGAAATGTATACAGCAATAGTAACTGGAAGATTGTGAACAAACCAGAGTGGATAGAAGTGAGTTCGACAAAAGGCATTCCTATTACTATTTATTCAAACCGCCCTTTAGATGAAACTGCAGGGCTCGACGCAAAGGCGCAGCAGAACTTAGGCGCTTACCTCGAGAACAACGAGCTAAACCCAACCGTCGTTATTCATCGCGGTCATAGTTATTATGTGGGTTCTACTATCGATCAATTAGCCAGTACTGCAAAAGTTGTTTTGTTAGGAAGTTGCGGCGGTTACCATAATATTCATAAGGTCCTAAATATTTCTCCTTACGCTCATATAATTGCCAGCAAGCAGGTAGGAAGCGGTACCGTAAACCAACCTTTAATTATCAGCATTACCGAAATGTTGAGACAGGGTAAAGACCTTAACTGGCCGGCTATGTGGCGCAGTTACGAGAAGCAATTCGAACGCAACCCGTTGTTCGATGATTACGTACCACCGCACAAAAACCTCGGCGCAATATTCATTATGGGTTATAAGAAGGTGTTAGGAAACCAGGATGATACTTACCACGCTAATCTTTAAAAATTAGTTTTTGGACCTGGCTTAAGTAACTATCATTAAGCGTCCGTTGCGTCGCACTCTTCAACGGCAGAAGCCAGACTGAACGTCTTAATATTTGAAAGTCATTAACAAGAGAGTTGCTTCGGTAGCTCTCTTTTCTTTAATATGTATACAATACATTTGCATAATCTATGGCTGATATTATAAAGAAGAAAGTTTTTAATATTTCGTTGTTACAAAGGGTATTTCAGTTTGTAAGGCCTTATAAGAAATACTTTTATTTAAGCATCCTTCTCAGCATTTTGCTCGCAGTTTTTGCACCTATTCGTCCTTACTTAATTAATCTCACAGTTGATGCCGCTACCGGCAAAGGTGTTCATGGTCCTTCCTGGCTCAATTGGATTATTGGAAACAACAATGTGTCCGATGCCTATCGTTTCATTGTTTCCGTTACTATTTTCCAGGTTGTCTTCATTTTTATAGAAACTGCGGTTCGCTTCATTTTTTCATTTCTTACTGCTTGGCTCGGCCAGAACGTAGTAAAAGATCTTAGGGTAATGGTTTATAAAAAAGTGATGAAGCTTAATCTTTCTCAATTTGATAAAACACCCATTGGTACTTTAACTACCCGCACCGTCAACGACATAGAAAGTATCAACGATATTTTCTCTGACGGCCTTATTCCTATCATTTCCGACCTGTTGTCAATCGTACTAACCCTTGCTACTATGTTCTACATGGATTGGCGATTAACATTGATCAGCATAATTCCGTTCCCGGTACTAATTATAGCTACCTACTATTTTAAAGAGAGTGTCAACAAAAGTTTCATCAGGGTAAGAAATGCGGTGTCCGCGCTAAACGCATTTGTTCAGGAGCATATCACAGGAATGATGGTTGTACAAGCTTTTGCTGCGGAAGACAGGGAGTTTAAAAAGTTTAAAGAGATCAATAAAGAGCACAGGAATGCGAACGTAAAAGCCATTTTTGCATACTCTATTTTTTTTCCTGTAGTAGAGGTTGTGCTTGCCTTGAGTACAGGCATACTTGTTTGGTGGATTGCCGGGAATGAACTTGATGCAGGATTATTGGTAGCATTTATCTTATACCTCAACCAGATCTTCCGACCGTTGCGTGTAATTGCCGATAAGTTCAACGTGATCCAAATGGGCATGGTATCAAGCGAAAGGGTTTTCAGGGTTTTAGATAACGACGACGTTATCCATACAGAAGGTACTTATGCTCCCGCTGTAATTAAAGGGAAAGTAGATTTTAATGAAGTTTGGTTTGCTTATACCGAAGAGCATTTCGTGCTAAGAGATATTTCATTCACCGTTAACCCGGGAGAAACAGTTGCACTAGTTGGACATACAGGCAGCGGAAAGACTTCAATTATAAGTTTATTGAACCGGCTGTATCACATACAAAAAGGAGAAATAAAAATCGATGACGTTAAAGTCGAAGACTACAACCTGGAAGTTTTACGCAGCAGGATTGGCGTTGTTTTGCAGGATGTTTTCCTCTTTTCAGGGAGTATACTTGACAACATCACGCTACGCAACCCTGAAATAACAAGAGAGCAGGTAATTGAGGCTGCGAAGATGATTGGAGTGAACGAGTTTATTATGAAGTTGCCTGGCGGCTACGATTATAATGTAATGGAGCGAGGCAGTACCTTAAGTTTAGGGCAACGGCAGCTATTAAGTTTTATAAGAGCAATATTATACAACCCGTCGATATTGATCCTTGATGAAGCCACAAGTAGTATTGATACCGAAAGCGAGCAATTAATACAGCTGGCTATCGACAAATTGATAACCGGAAGAACATCAATTGTAATTGCTCACCGGCTTTCAACAATTAGAAAGGCAGACAAAATAATTGTTTTAGAAAAAGGGGAGATCAAAGAAATAGGAAGCCACCAGCAGCTTTTAGCAAAGGAAGGGCATTATGCAAAGCTCCATTACATGCAGTTTGAGAAACAGAAAGCAGTGATTGCGGACTAAATTCTGGTTTAGATGGCGACAGAATTGGCATCTACAATTTTTTTCATTCCATTTTTCTTTTCAACATTCTACGCTTATCTTTGCCGCCAAATTCAGGCATGCTATGGTATCAAAATGCGTCAAATCTTTATTGGTAGCGGTTTTCAGCCTTTCTATAGTATTTTTTTCAAATGTGGCGGTAGCGCAGCATCACGATGAAAATGGTCAGGCTGTAACTGAAGAAGGTACAACAGTACATGAGGAGGAAAAGATAGATGCAGCAAAGGTTATTATGGAACACATCATGGACTCCCATGAATTTCATTTAGCCACTATCGGGAAGGGACACTCTGCAAACCATATTACACTTCCATTACCCGTAATACTGTATTCTCCACAAAGAGGTTTGTCTGTTTTTTCTTATGGCAACCTTCACCATGAAGCGATTTACAACGGTTACAAATCTGAAGAAGGTCATATAGTTCCTGTTGATGCAAGCGGTAACGTAGATGAAACTGTAAAAGTGTACGATTTCTCTATGACTCGCAATGTAGTTCAAATGTTTATCGCGCTGCTTATTCTTGTTTTGGTAATGACGAAAGTTGCGAGCAAGTACAAAAAGAATGGAGCACATGTGGCGCCAAGCGGTTTCCAAAATGCAGTGGAGCCGGTTATTACTTTTGTAAGAGACGAAGTGGGCAAACCAAACCTTGGACATAAGTACGAGAAGTACATGCCCTATTTGCTAACTGTATTCTTCTTTATTCTTATTAATAACTTATTAGGACTTATACCAGGTTCGGCTAACGTTACCGGAAACATTGCTTTCACATTGGTGCTTGCTTTTATTTCCATGATCGTTATCCTGTTTAGTACAAATGGTCATTTCTGGGGTCACATCTTCTGGCCTCCGGGGGTTCCTTTCCTTGTAAAATTAATTTTGATCCCGGTAGAATTTGCGGGTGTGTTTATTAAGCCGATTGCATTAATGATCAGGTTGTTTGCGAACATGGTAGCCGGTCACATTGTAATCATCTGTTTCATTTCGCTGATCTTTATATTTGGCGCAATGAGTAAGGTGGCCGGTATCGGGTTTTCTCCCATATCCCTGGCATTTACCGTGTTTATTTACTTTATCGAGATTTTGGTTGCCTTTATACAAGCCTTCATATTTACCAATTTAACTGCAGTATTTATTGGACAGGCATTTGAAACAGGGCACGCAGATCATAAAGAAGATGCGCATGACCCGCATCCAACACACGATCACAAAGAGAAAGAGTTCGCTTTATAAATTTTTTTATCATAAATAAAAACAAACAGTATGTCATTAATGACCATTTTGTTACAAGCAGGAAATGAAGCTGCCAATTTTTCTATGTCTCACTTAGGTGGTGCAATAGGTGCAGGTTTAGCTGCAATTGGAGCTGGTATCGGTATCGGTCAGATTGGTAAAGGTGCAGTTGAAAGTATTGCCCGCCAGCCTGAAGCTGCTAACGACATTCGTGCTAACATGATCCTGACAGCTGCGTTCGTTGAGGGTGTTGCCCTTTTCGCAGTTATCGCAGGTATCCTTGCTGTCATTAAGTAGTCTTCCTCCCTCTCCTTCGGGGAGGATTGGGGTGAGGCCGCACAAAAATTATTACTGCATCTAAAGCACAGGGCGGAGGATGCAGTAATTAAATTTAAAATTCTCAAATTGCAAATATGGAATTATTACAACCGGGGTTAGGTTTAGTTGTTTGGACACTTTTGGCGTTCCTTATTGTGTTTTTTATACTTAAGAAGTTTGCTTGGAAGCCCATCCTTTCTTCATTAAAGGAAAGAGAAACTGGGATAGCTGAATCTTTGGCTACTGCCGAAAGAGTAAGAGGTGAAATGGCTGCTCTTAAGAACGAGAACGAAGCTATGATGGCTGCTGCCCGCGAGGAAAGAGCTAAAATGGTAAAAGAGGCAAAGGACATTTCAGACAGGATGATTACTGACGCTAAGGAAAAAGCAAAAAAAGAATACGACAGAATATTAGTAGAAGCACAGGCAGCAATACAACAGCAAAAGAATGCAGCGCTTATTGACGTGAAGAACCAGGTTGGAAAACTGGTAATTGAAGTAAGTGAAAAAGTATTACGTCGTGAACTTTCTCACAAACAGCAGCAGGAGCAATACATTGCTGAATTAGCTGAGGAAGTAAGGTTGAATTAATCAGCCAATTAGTTAATGTGCCCAATTAACCCTTGACTAGTTACAAGTTTTTTCGTTACCACGTCAGCACATTTTCAATTGACCATTATCATTAGCACATTTTCAAATTGTATAGATGCAGAATCCACGTTTAGCAGGTAGGTACGCAAAAAGTTTAGTTGATCTTTCAATTGAAAGAAACGAGCTTGAAGCGGTTTATAACGAAATGAAATACCTTGGCCAAGTTATTAAAAGCAGCCGCGAATTTGCTGCAGTTTTAAGTAGCCCGGTGATACCTGCGGATAAGAAGAGTGCCATATTTGATGCGGTAACTAAAGGAAATGTTGGAGAGCTGCCAAGCCGGTTCTTTAAACTATTACTACAAAAAGGACGCGAGTTAAACCTTGGTGAGATTGTATTTGCTTTTATTGAACAATACAACCTGTTGAAAGGAATTCATAAGGTAAAGCTGACTACTGCAGTTGGTGTAAGCGACGAAGTGAAAGATGCAATTGTAGCTAAAATTAAACGTGATACATCTTTACAGAACATAGAGCTTGAAGCTAAGATTAATGAAGAATTGATAGGTGGTTTTGTTTTAGAATACAACAATAATCTTGTTGATGCTAGTATAGCAAGAGACCTGAGGGATGTAAAGGCTCAGTTCGCAAAGAACATTTTCATTAACCAAATCAGGTAGGGTTGGTTAATTTGCTAAAATAGGTGAATAATGAAACATCGGTACAAGTGAGTGACACAACGATGTAGATTACAGAACGGAAAGTTGATATACAAAAATAGATTTTTAAAATTCCCTGCTTTTTAAAAGAGGTTGGGGCAAAACATAAAAATATGGTTGAAATTAAGCCCGATGAAATATCAGCGATACTTAGGCAACAGCTGAGCAATTTTAACGCCTCTGCCGATCTTGAAGAGGTTGGTACTGTGTTGCAGGTGGGTGACGGTATTGCACGTGTTTACGGTTTGAACAATGTGCGTAGTGGGGAGTTGGTTGAATTTGATAGCGGTGTAAAAGCAATCGCACTTAACCTTGAAGAAGATAACGTGGGTGTGGTATTGATGGGCGACCAGGGTGCTGTAAAAGAAGGTGCAACAGTACGTCGTACTGGTAAAATCGCCTCTATTAATGTAGGTGATGGTTTAGCCGGTCGTGTTATTAATATGTTGGGTGAACCAATTGATGGTAAAGGCCCTATTACTGGCGAGTTGTACGAAATGCCACTGGAGCGTAAAGCACCGGGAGTAATTTTTCGTGAGCCGGTAAAAGAACCACTTCAAACAGGTATTAAAGCGATTGACGCGATGATCCCAATTGGTCGTGGACAACGTGAACTTGTAATTGGCGATCGTCAAACAGGTAAGTCAGCTATTTGTATTGATACTATCATCAATCAAAAAGAATTTCATGCAGCAGGTAAAACTGTGTATTGCATATATGTCGCAATTGGCCAGAAAGCATCTACCATTGCGGGTGTAATGAAAACATTGGAAGAGCACGGCGCTATGGAGTATACAACAATTGTTGCGGCTTCTGCAAGTGATCCGGCTCCTCAGCAATTCTATGCTCCGTTTGCGGGTGCAGCAATTGGTGAATACTTCCGTGATACAGGTCGTCCGGCCCTAATTATTTTCGATGACCTTTCCAAGCAAGCTGTGGCTTACCGTGAGGTGTCGCTTTTGTTAAGAAGACCTCCGGGACGTGAAGCATATCCTGGTGATGTATTCTACCTACACAGTCGCTTACTTGAAAGAGCTGCAAAGGTGATCGCTAAAGATGAGATCGCTCGTCAAATGAACGACTTACCCGAAAGCATCAGGCATTTGGTAAAAGGTGGTGGTAGCTTAACAGCTTTGCCAATCATCGAAACACAAGCTGGTGACGTATCAGCTTACATTCCTACCAACGTAATTTCAATTACAGATGGTCAGATCTTCCTTGAGTCGAATTTGTTCAACGCAGGTGTTCGTCCGGCGATCAACGTGGGTATCTC
>JAQBNN010000052.1 GCA_028288505.1 Segetibacter sp.
AGCACCCAACTTAATGATACGAGTATAACCACCTGGACGAGCTTCGATTTTTGGACGAACCACATCGAATAATTCCTGGATAGCATACTTATCTTGAAGATGGCTAAACACCATACGACGTTGGTGAGTAGAGTTGTCTTTGCTCTTAGTAATAAGCGGCTCTACAAACTTTCTTAAAGCTTTTGCTTTAGCTAATGTTGTAGTAATTCTCTTGTGAGTAATTAACGCAGTAGCAAGGTTGTTTAACAGCGCCCTACGATGGCTCGCTGTTCTACCTAAATTGTTGATTTTGTCTCCGTGACGCATGACGTGTGTGTTTTAAAGGTTATACCGTGTCAGGAATTACAACCCGATTTGAAATTTGAAAATTTGCGAATTTGATGTTTGAAAATGAAATTCAAACATCAAACCCTATATCGAAAATCTGAAGACGTGCCTTCATTTTCAAATTAGCACATCTTCAAATTTTCAAATTAATTAATAATCATCCTTATCAATACCCATTTTGTTCAGATCCATTCCGAAACCTAAACCTCTTTCGTTCAATACCTGCTCAATCTCGCTCAGAGATTTTTGACCGAAGTTTCTAAACTTCATCAAGTCTTCCTGCTCGTATTGTACAAGCTCACTTAAGCTGTTGATCTTAGCAGCTTTCAGGCAATTAAATGCACGAACGCTAAGGTCAAGATCTTCAAGTGGAGTTTTAAGTACCTTACGTAGTTGTAGTGTTTGCTCATCTACAAGGTCTTCCTTCTTCTCTTCTTTGTTATCGAAAGTTATGTTCTCATCAGTGATGATCATCAGGTGTTGGATAAGGATACGTGAAGCTTGTTTAACGGCTTCTTCAGGATGGATTGTACCATCAGTGTTTACGTCCATTACCAACTTTTCGAAGTCAGTTCTTTGTTCAACACGCGTATTTTCAATCGTGTATTTCACGTTCTTAATAGGTGTGTGGATACTATCGATAGGAATGTATCCGAAAATAGCATCTTTCACCCTGTTATCTTCAGCAGGAACGTAACCGCGTCCTTTACCAATGGTGATTTCAATATCTAATTTAGAGCTGTTATCCATTGTGCAGATAAGCAACTGTGGGTTCATTACATCAAAGCTACCAGTAGCTTCGGCAATCATACCTGCAGTAAACTCAGTCTTATTTTTAATGCTTAATGTAAGTTTCTCATTGTTAACCTCCTGGTCCGTTTTCTTTTTAAAACGAACTTGTTTAAGGTTAAGAATAATTTCTGTTACATCTTCAGTAATGCCTTTAAGGGTAGCGAACTCATGTTCAGCGCCTTCTATTCTTATTCCTACAATGGCGTAACCCTCCAGTGAACTTAATAATACACGGCGAAGTGCATTTCCAATTGTCAGGCCGTAACCTGGTTCCAACGGACGGAATTCAAACTGTGCTTCAAAATCAGTTGCTTTTTGTAGAACGATTTTGTCGGGCTTTTGGAAATTTAAAATGGCCATTATTTGTTGACGATTTATTGATTTAAATTTTTTTGTGAACCTGGCGTTGTATTACTATTATACATCGTTGCGTCGCACTCATGTACTTTTTGTAATTAATTCAGCGGGGAGAAACCTCAACTTAATCATTACTACCAACTATTACTTGCTGTACAACTCCACGATCAATTGCTCTTTAATGTTCTCAGGAACACTTTCTCTTTCAGGATAAGCAATAAAAGTACCTTGTTGTTCAGCTTCGTTCCAGTCGATCCAGCCAAACTTCATGTTTTTACCACGGAAGTGACTAGTGATAGCTGTATTAGCAGCGCTCTTATTTTTAAGACCGATGATGTCACCTGGCTTTAATTGATAAGAAGGTATGTTAACTACTTCACCATTTACAGTTACGTGCTTATGGCTAACCAACTGGCGTGCACCCGGACGGCTTTCAGATAGTCCTAAACGGTAAATAACGTTATCTAAACGAGCTTCCAATAATTTAATAAGGTTTTCACCAGTAACACCTTTTCTACGAGCAGCCTCAGTAAATAGGTTACGAAATTGCTTTTCAAGCAAACCGTAAGTATACTTAGCTTTTTGTTTTTCTTTCAACTGTAGTGCATACTCTCCCGGAGCTTTACGCTTCTTCGTGGCACCATGTATTCCCGGAGGGTTACTTGTTTTAGTAAGATATTTACCATTACCTAGAATGGGCTCACCAAAAATTCTGTTGATCCTGTTTTTAGGACCTGTGTACCTTGCCATGTTATTTATTTTTTTAGATTTTTGTGTTCCCGGTGCAGTTCATATAAAAATCTTAAAATTCGAGCTACACCAGCTTTTTAATATGTACCTATATAAAATACCAATTCCCGCATGGCGGGATTGGTAATATATCTTTCTTAAACCCTTCTCTTCTTTGGAGGACGACAACCGTTGTGGGGTAAAGGTGTTACGTCTTTAATCATTGTAACTTCAAGGCCACTGTTAGCAAGTGCACGAATAGCACCTTCTCTACCGGAACCTGGTCCTTTTACGTAAACATCTACTCTTCTTAGTCCAGCTTCCAATGCAACCTTAGCAGCATCTTGTGCAGCCAATTGGGCAGCATATGGAGTGTTCTTCTTGCTTCCACGGAAACCCATTTTACCGGCGCTTCCCCAGCTGATAACCTGTCCATTCTTGTTGGTAAGGCTAATAATAATGTTGTTGAATGTTGCGCTAATATGGGCGTCGCCATATGCGTCAACCTTCACGATCCTTTTCTTAGCAGCTGCTTTCGCGCTGTCTTGTCTTTGTGGTGCTTTTGCCATGATCTTTTTTAGGTAATCTTCTGTTTTTTAATGTACCCCTCCCTGTGCTTATGTAGCAACAGATCCGGCGGCAGGTATATAAATAATAAGTTTCAAGTTTAGAATACAAGTACAATGCTGCATCCTGAAATTGAAACTTATTACAATATTATTTCTTAGGTGCCTTCTTTTTACCGGCAACTGTCTTACGCTTACCTTTACGGGTACGGCTGTTAGTACGGGTTCTTTGTCCACGTAATGGCAAACCTTTACGATGGCGAAGACCACGATACGAAGCGATATCCATTAACCGCTTGATACTCATCTGAACCTCAGAACGCAAAGCGCCTTCAACCTTAATTTCACCTGTGATGATATTACGGATAGCAGTTTGCTCTTCGTCATTCCACTGGTTAACTTTCTTGTTAACGTCGATCTCAGCTTTATGAAGAATATACTGGGCAGTTGAAAGACCAATACCATAAATGTAGGTAAGACCTATTTCGCCTCTTTTATTTTTTGGTAAATCTATACCGGCAATACGAGCCATATTTTAATTTCTGATTTTGTGATTTATGATGTCTGATATCTTGTTTGCTGTTTGGACCACTAAATCAAAAAATCAGCAATCTTCAAATCAGCAATCTACTTTTTATCCCTGGCGTTGCTTAAAACGAGGATTCTTTTTGTTTACGATATACAATTTACCTTTTCTCCTTACGATTTTGCAATCTGCACTACGCTTTTTAATTGATGCTCTAACTTTCATGACCAATAGTTGTTTTTATCAATGGTATCATTCAACTCGCTTCGCTCGTATCCTGACTTATTAGTTAAACAGTTCTTACTTATACCTGAAAATAATACGTCCTCGGCTTAAATCGTAGGGACTCATTTCCACTCCTACTTTATCGCCTGGTAAAATTCTGATGTAGTTCATCCTCATTTTACCGCTGATTGTTGCAATAATTTCGTGTCCATTTTCGAGCTTTACACGGAACATTGCGTTCGATAATGCTTCTATAATAGTTCCATCCTGTTTTATCAGTGCTTGTTTCGACATATAATTTTTCGGAGCGCGAAGATATGTATCATAAAACTAAAAGAGAAAAAATAGTGGATAAAATATTTAAAATTGGGGAAAAGTTAATAAAATTTTAGAAGTTTCACTTTCATCCACATGCAAATTATGCCAAAACTGCTCACACAGGCTTTTTTAAACAGGTGAATAAAGGGCTGAAAGTACAAGTGAGTGACACAACGATGTTTAATTAAAGGACATAATGCCTGCTCAATAAATACCAACACAAAACATCTCACACTGAAACTGCTTCGGCAACGTTTTTTACCCGACGACGGTAATTTTTAAACAAACTCTGCCATTGTATTTTGAGTACGCCTAAAACGCCTTCTTTTAAAATGCCTTTGTTCATTTTGGAGCTGCCAAGCTTCCTGTCGATAAAAGTGATTGGTACTTCTTTTATTTTAAAACCTAGTTTCCATGATGCGAATTTCATTTCAATTTGAAAGGCGTACCCTACAAACTTTATCTCGTCGAAATTAATAGTTTGAAGTACTTCTTTTCGATAACATACAAAACCGGCTGTAGGATCATTAACAGGCATCCAGGTAATCATCTTGGTATATAAAGCTCCTCCTTTTGAGTAGAACTTTCTGTCCCATGGCCAGTTTGAAATTTTTCCACCGGGTACATAGCGGCTTCCTACAGCCACATCTGCACCTTCATACTTGCAGGCGTTATACAATTTTATAAGATCGGAAGGACTGTGTGAAAAATCAGCATCCATTTCGAAAATAAACTCGTAGCCTCTTTTTACACACCATTTAAAGCCATGGATATAAGCTGTGCCTAAACCTAGCTTGCCTTTTCTTTCTTCTAAAAATAACTGATTATTGAATTGCGACTGAAGGTTTTTTACAATTTGAGCTGTTCCATCAGGGGAGCCGTCGTCGATAACAAGTATATTGAACTTATCGGGCAAACCGAAGATAGCCGTGATGATAGAGGCTATATTTTCCCTCTCGTTATAAGTAGGTATAATTACAATTTTTTCCAACAGTATTGCCCCAGGGTTTGATTGAATCGAAAATACAACTTTAGTTGCTATGGTAGTAATCATTACAGCGAAAGGATAGCTTTACACTTTCTTTAACAGCGTTCTGTTCATTATTTCGGTGAGTTTCTGTTTAGTGTGTAGTGGGACGTCACCGCGCATCATCAAGTCATAATACTGAGGCTCTTGTCGGAAAACTTCTTCAACAGGGCGGCCTTTGTGCTTACCAAAATTAAATACTTCTTTGCAGTCTGTTATAACGAACCGACGGGCAAAATCTACCATTTCCTCTTCGCCACAAAATTTGCAAATATCTTCAATGGTAAGGCCAAGATCAGGGTAACGTTCAACTTGTGCTAATAAAATTTCCCAAGTTGCTAATGCATCTGCTTCTGCACCATGTGCACCTTCTAATGTTTTTTGACAATAGAATTTATATGCAGCACTTAATGTTCTTTGCTCCATCATGTGAAAGACTCTTTGCACGTCTATCATCTTTCTTCCGTCTACGGTAAAGGTTTGCCCGGCACGTAAAAATTCTTCCACTAACAAAGGAATATCAAAACGGTTGCTGTTATAACCGCCAAGGTCGCAACCTTCAAGAAATTGCCTTACTTCATTTGCTACCTGTTTAAAGATTGGCGCATCCTTTACCATTTCGTTTGTAATACCGTGTACATCACTTGCTCCTTTAGGTATAGGCATTTGTGGATTAATGAGCTTGCGTTTAACCTGCCTTGCTCCATCAACTTCAATTTTTACAATCGCTAATTCAACTATACGATCGGTAGCTAAATTAGTTCCTGTTGTTTCAAGATCAATAATTGCTATTGGACAACATAATTTCAATTTCATAGGGTTCTTATTAAATTAAGCGGCGACATTAAATACTTTTTTTAAACTATAAATTGTTGTGCGAATTCAACCACATCAATACCATCGTAGTTTCCGCTACTCATTAAAAGAAGGTTGGCATGTTTATAATCGCGGTTGGTTAACCAACTATATAAACTTTCCTTATCGGTGATAACATTCAACCCTTGCTTATTAAAACCTTTTAATACCACGTCTTTTGGAAGATCAGGCATACGTTTTAATTCGAGTGCATGTTTGCTATAAAACACTACAGCTTCATCTGCTTTATCCATCGCACCTTCATATTCGCTCATAAACTTTTCGTTTAAACTGCTAAAGGTGTGTAGTTCTAAAACCGCTAGTAATCTTTGATCAGGATATTGTTGCTTCACAGCTTCCATAGTAGCTTTTACTTTACTAGGTGCATGTGCAAAATCTCTGAAGACTTTTGTCGAAGCATTTCCTCCCAACAATTCCAATCGTTTACTTGCACCTGTAAAATTGCTTATTGCTTTTACAAAGCTATTTGCATTGATGCCAATTTCTTTGCAGGCATAGTAAGCAGCATGAAGATTTAACAAGTTGTGATTGCCGAAGACTGAAATAGTATTGGAAGCATCTTCAATAGTTATAGCGGTTTTGCCATTTACAATTGTAAATTCTGGAATTGAATAAGGCAGGTAGCGAATATCTTCTCTCCTGTTTTGTTCTACAAGGTTTCGTAATGTTTCATCTGTTTCATTATAGATTAGCAATCCGCCCTTCTCGATTTTGTTTATAAAGATGGTAAACTGTTCAAGATAAAAATCGAAAGTTGGAAACACATTGATATGATCCCAGGCTATCCCGGTAAGAATGGCGATGTGAGGGAAAAGGAAGTGAAACTTTGGACGTTTCTCAAGAGCACTTGCCGGGTACTCATCACCCTCGCAAACTATTACAGGGGCATCTGTTATATTTACTGATTGATCAAAGCCTTCTAATCGCGCTCCAACCATGTAATCAAAATCTTTTTGTGCAATCTTTAACACGTGCATTATCATGCTTGTAGTCGTCGTCTTTCCATGACTTCCTCCCACAACAATCCTCGTTTTTTGCAAACTTTCCTGGTAGATATATTCAGGAAAGGAATAAATTTTTAATGCAAGTTCGCGTGCTTTTTTTATCTCGGGGTTATCATCTTTTGCATGCATTCCCAATATAACTGCATCTAAATCAGCCGTAATTAAACCGGGGTTCCAACCCATTTCTTTCGGTAGTATCCCTTCTTTTTCAAGGTTGGTTCTACTTGGTTCAAATATTTCATCGTCTGTTCCTGTAACCTGGTATCCCTTTCTTTTCAATGCAATTGCAAGCTGGTGCATTACACTTCCGCCTATAGATATAAAGTGAACTTTCATTAAAATTTTTATCTTTGGAAATATCGGTGCAAAATAACCGTTTTATTGTTATGAAAAAGACATTGATCGCAATAATGGTGGTAGCAATTTCAGCATGCTTCTTAAGCAGCTGTGCAACATCAAGGCATGGTTGCCCCACAACTAACCCACGTTATTTCAGGGCTTAAGCAATAAGAATTTTTAGGATAATAAGGTAGCTACTATGAATTGGATCGAACTCGACTCTGAGAAGCAATTGCAGGAGATTAAAGAAAAATCAAAACAAAAGCCGCAGGTAATTTTTAAACATAGCACTCGCTGTAGTATTAGTTCTATGGCAAAAAGCAGGCTCGACAGAAGTGAGGATATTAAAGATGCTGATGTATACTACCTTGATTTGATTGCACATCGTACCCTATCTAATGCCGTTGCACAGGTGTTTAATGTTTACCACGAAAGCCCGCAGGTGTTAGTAATAAAAAATGGTGAATGTGTATACGATGAAAGTCACATGGGTATCAATATCAACGAGATTAAAGATAATCTTCTTTAAATTTTAAATACATTCGATAAAAAGCATCCACCAGGGTGCTTTTTTATTTTTAACCATTTTACATTAATTGAAGTTTTTGCAATCACCTTTATTAATCTGTAAATAACATCTATGTCACTTAAAATAACAGTTTTTGGAGCAACAGGAATGGTAGGCAAACAGGTAATAAAGCATGCGCTTGCTTTAGGTCACTCAGTAAAGGCCTTTGGAAGAAATGTGGAAGACCTTATAGATGATGATTTAAAAACCGAAGACCTTGTTGCTGTGAAAGGTTATGTTTTTGACGAAGACGATGTATACGAAGCAGTGTTAGGCAGCCATGCTGTTATCTCTACGCTTGGTGGGGCTTTTGACGGTAAAGACCAAACAAGATCACTGGGTATAAAGAATATAATAACGCAAATGGAAAAAGCAGGCATCAAGCGAATAGTAGCGTTAGGTGGCGCAGGCATTTTAAACTTTGATGAGAACACGCTATTGATTGATACACCAGGTTATCCCGACATTTATAAACCTGTTGGAATCGA
>JAQBNN010000080.1 GCA_028288505.1 Segetibacter sp.
TCCAATTAACCCAACCGCTAAAGTAGCCACACTGCTAAGCAGTGCCCAAGCTTTTGCTGTGTTTGCTTCTTTTAAAAAGAAAGCAATCAACCCACTAACCAAAGGAATTAATATCAATAAAAACGGAATCATACTTTAGAAGCTATTAATAGAACCATTTTAAAATTGGAGTAAGATTATGCCCGTAAAAAATGAGCAAGATCATTAGCACCATGCTTAACACCATTAGCAATATATAATTGCCTACTTGTCCGCTTTGTACAAGTCTTATTTGCCTGCCTGCATAATTAATTCCTTTACCAACTCCATTAACAGCAGCATCTATTCCACTCTTTTCAATAATATTTTTAAAAAAGGTGGCAAGTCCTAATAATGGTTTAGCTATTACGTTATCGTATAATTCATCAACGTACCATTTGTTCGCGAGAAATTTGCTTGCACCTTCAGCTTCCGCAATTTCAGGTCTTTTGCTAAAGCGAATCCAGGCATAGAGAATTGCAATTAGTGCTAGACCTACCGATGCGCCCATCAACATATACTCGGTAGAATGATCTAAATGATGAAGAGCTTTGTTATTCTTAATGATGATTGGAGAAAGAAAATGCTCCAGCCAATGTGCGTTCTCGGCAAACACTGCAGGAATGCCTACAAATCCACCAACAACACTAAGCACCGCTAAAATAATTAAAGGAATAGTTATGGCTGAAGGGCTTTCATGTAGATGATGTTCCTGCTCGCGTGTTCCCCTGAACTTGCCCAGGAAGGTCATAGCGTATAAACGGAACATGTAGAAGGCAGTCATACCAGCTACGATTACTCCAACAACCCACAATATTTTATTGTGGGCAAATGCAGATGCTAATATTTCGTCCTTGCTAAAGAAGCCACTAAAAGGAGGAATACCAGCAATAGCTAAACAAGCTAATAAGAAAGTAATGTGCGTGATAGGCATGTACTTTTTCAATCCCCCCATTACACGGATATCTTGTTCATGGTGCATCGCATGAATAACACTGCCGGCTCCTAAGAACAACAAGGCTTTGAAGAAAGCGTGTGTCATCACATGGAAGACAGCACCAGTGTATGAACCAACACCTAAGGCAAGGAACATATATCCTAACTGGCTAACTGTTGAGTAAGCCAAAACCTTTTTAATATCATTCTGCTTGATGGCAATTGTTGCTGCGAGAAATGCTGTCGCCAATCCAATAACCGCAATTATACCTTGCGTAGTAGGCGCCATCGAATACAGTACGTTACTACGAACGATCATGTAAATACCTGCGGTAACCATGGTTGCAGCATGGATCAATGCAGACACAGGAGTAGGACCGGCCATCGCATCAGGCAGCCAGGTGTATAAAGGAATTTGAGCACTTTTACCGGCAGCACCTACAAAAAGCAAGAGCGTTATTCCAGTAATATCTGTTGCTGTAAAGGCTGTAGTGTTTGCAAAAACTTCTCCGTAAGTAAGGGTGCCGGTTTTAGAAAGGATCCAGAAGATGCCAAGTAGAAAACCAAGGTCACCAATACGATTCATTACAAAAGCCTTGCGGGCTGCATAGTTGTAATTGTTATTCTTAAACCAATAACCAATTAGTAAGTATGAACAAAGACCAACACCTTCCCAGCCAATAAACATGATGAGGTAGTTTGCTCCTAATACTAATAATAGCATTGAGAATACAAACAGGTTCAGGTAAGCGAAATATCGTGCGTAGTGATTAGGTTGCTCTTCATTCATGTATGCAGTTGAATAAAGATGGATAAGAAAACCAACACCAGTAATAATTAAAAGAAATAAACAAGACAATTGGTCAACCTGGAAAGCAAATGGAATTTTGAAAGCTGCAACATTAATAAAGTCGAAAAGATGGACTGTAACTGCAGTGAAGCCAGGTTGCTTAACTTCAAAAAATACAAGAAGGCTTACAACAAATGAAGCAAGGATACTTCCGCTTCCAATAATTGCTATAAGTGATTTAGATAATGAGTTACGCATTAGTCCATTGATAAGAAAGCCTATCAAAGGAAACAATGGCACTAAGTAAACAAGATTACTATAATTCATAAGCTCTGATGCCCCAAACCCCCAAAGGGGCTTAAGAAGTGAACCTTAAATCCCTAAAGGGACTTAAGCAAATATTATTTATACTTTCAAATAACCAAGCACTAGCCACCCAACCTGACAACTCTCTCCCCCCTTTAGGTTGGGGTTAATGTTTCAACCTGTTTAGGAAGTTTACATCAACAGAATGCGTATTCCTGTACATCATAACTATAATTGCAAGTCCAACACTAACCTCAGCAGCAGCAACCACCATTATAAAAAATACAAACAGCTGTGCTTCTACACCCGCGATTGTATTCGGATTAGCTGCAAGGGCAGCTCCGTGATGCATTTTACTGAATGCAACCAACATCAGGTTTACAGCATTAAGCATTAACTCAACGCACATAAATATGATGATTGCATTACGACGGGTAAGCACGCCTACCACTCCAATGCAAAACAGAACAATAGCAAGTGTTATATAATATTGTATCGGCATATCCCCTGTTACCTTAAATCTTGAATTGAGATTTAAGAAGTTTTAAATAATGTTTCTTAAAGAACTAAAAGTACAAGTGAGTGACACAACGATGTTGAGTGAAGCTTAAATGCTCGTCAACAGACTCCTCAAACTATTTTACATGTTTGCCGGTTCACCACTTTCCTTTTTACCAATAACTACTGCGCCTACCATTGCACTTAAAAAAAGTACACTCGCTATTTCAAAAGGCACTATATAATCTGTAAACAAAACCTTTCCAAGATTTTTTATCAGGCCTATGTTACCTTCTTTTACCATTGCTGTTTTGTTTTGTAACTCAGCCGCACTTCTTACCACATCAACCATAATAAGCATAAGGCTACCACCAGAGATAGCGCCGGCAATCTTCAGCCAATTATTCTTTTGCGGTTCAGTATCGCTGTTCAAATTCATCAACATAACCACAAACAGGAACAATACCATGATGGCACCTGCGTAAACGATGATGTTTACAATTGCAAGAAACTGCGCGTTTAATAAAACATAGTGACCAGAGATTGCGAAGAAAACAACAATGAGCCAAAGAATGCTATGGATAGGATTTTTACTGATTAAAACCATTGTAGCACCAGCTAGGGCAAGGGCGCTTAGGAACCAGAATAATATTTCAGTTGTACTCATTAGTAATGGTTAGTATGGATTACGATGTTGTCTTTTCTCTTTCCCCTTTTGCTTTTTCGTAAGCTTCTTTATCAGTTAAAGGGTTAGGTATTAACAGATCTTCTTTTCCATATATAAAGCCCTGGCGCTTGTAGTTAGCAGGCGCAAAAGTTTCACTTAAATAAACGGCATCTTTAGGACAAGCCTCTTCACACAGTCCACAGAAAATGCAACGCAACATATTCACTTCATACTTTGCTGCATACTTTTCTTCACGGTATAATTTTTCTTCTCCAGGCTCTCTTTCAGCCGCTTCCATCGTGATTGCTTCTGCGGGACATGCTACAGCGCAAAGTCCGCATGCAGTGCAACGTTCACGTCCCTCTTCATCCCGGTTTAAAACATGCAGACCACGAAATACTTTACTGAACGGTCTTGTTTGTTCAGGGTAATTAATCGTTGGCGTTTTTGTAAACATATGGCTAAAAGTGATGGCCATACCTTTAAAGATGCCGGGAAGATACATTCTCTCCAACCACGTCATGGGTTTGCGTTCAACACTCTCAGATCTCTTCGTTAATGATTGCATATATAAAAGTCCTTTAAGGCTTACTTCTTTAAAAGGTTTGCAAAAATATTTTTCTACCACCGTAACACCAAATGAAATTCAAAAGTCAAAATTCAAAAAAACGAGAGACTTGAAACAATTACAATTTCCTGCTTTGTTGTTGTAAATTTTTTGTTGACAAACAATTGTTTTTCATGTCATCATCGTTGTGTCACTCACTTGTACTGTAAGTCAATAATCAACAATAAAAATGCAAAAAGTACAACCGTTACAACTCGTCTTCCTTCTGTCTTTTTTACTTTTTAATTTGCATTTACTACCCTTGTCTCCACAAAATAACCGCACCTGTTACAAACATATTAAACAAGGCCAGGGGAATTAAGTTCTTCCAGCCAAGGTTCATCAACTGATCGTAACGAAAGCGAGGCAGTGTCCAACGCACCCACATAAATATGAAAATGAAAATGACTGTTTTAATCAATAATGAAATTATTCCTATTAAAGCTGCTACGTTAACCGATAGGGTTGATTCGTCAATAAAAGGAACATCGTAACCACCAAAGAATAAGGTTGCCATAATAACGCTGCTAATAAACATATTGATGTACTCAGCAAAAAGGTAAAAGCCAAGCTTCATACTACTATACTCCTGGTGGTAACCAAAGTTCAATTCATTCTCCGCTTCCGGAAGATCGAAAGGTGCACGGTTACACTCAGCAAAAGCACAAATAAGGAAGATGAGGAAACCCAATGGTTGATAAAAAATGTTCCAGTTGCCTGCCATTTGCTGCTCAACAATTGTCTTCATACTTAAAGTTCCCGTAAGCATAAGCAATGCTATCAGGGAAATACCCATTGCTAACTCGTAACTGATAACCTGGCTTGCACCACGCATAGCTGCCATTAGCGAGAACTTATTGTTGCTGGCCCAGCCACCTATCATAATTCCGTAAACGCCCATGCTTACCACACCAAAAATGAAGAGGACACCAATATTTATATCAGCAATCTGCAAGCTCACGTGCCTGTCAATTCCTAACATATTAATATGGATCTCGTTGCCCCACGGAATTACAGCACTTGTCATCATGGCAGTAAGCATGGCAAGGCTTGGCCCCATTATAAACAAAAACTTGTTACTGGTATTAGGAATGATCTCTTCCTTCATGAAAAGCTTAAGGCCATCGGCTAACGGCTGGAGAATCCCCATAGGCCCTGCCCTGTTTGGACCGCGGCGATCTTGAAGAACGGCAGCGACTTTTCTTTCGCCATAGGTAGCATACATTGCTATAACTAGTGAGCCTGTAATGATAGCTGCTATTAAAACCAGCTTTTCAATTATAATTCCAAAATCAATTTGTAAAAGCACCATTAGTTAATCAGTTTCTTTATTTCGTTAATCAGCTTTTCCGTTCGGTCGATTAAAGGTTCTGTCTCTTCCTTTGTGTAGATGGCGAAATCGTTATAATCTCCATCCTCGCGATAGTTAAACAGTACGTTGTAAACGTGACCAATCTCACGCTCCAATCGCCCATCTTTCAAAAACATTTCATTGAACTTGCTTTTTTGACCGCTGTGTGTTTTTACCTGACAATTGTTTTTTAAAAGCAAAGCAGATACAGCGTAAAAAGCAGCGTAATACAATCTATTTACTACCCCATTCCATGAGTGAGAAGCGGCCAAAACCTTTGCTTCTAAAAAAGTATCATTACATCTTAAAAGCTTGAATTTTATATGCTCATCCACTTTGTCTGTCATATTATAATCCCGTCTTTTTCAATTTCTTTATGCAACAACGTTACTTCCAATTCATCCCAAAAAACTTTGTTGCGAATTATTGGCGTTATAACCTGCTTGTTTTTTAATTCAACGCCAAATACTGCGTTTAAAATCTTCTCCTTGTGTCTCCAATCGTTTTGCTCCTTTTCCACCAACACCAACACATCCCAATCACTTTCTTCGCGGTAATCGCCCCGTGCCCTGGAACCAAACAATACAACTTCTGCCTGCGGGTCTACTGATAGAACGGCTTGCTTTATTTCTTGTAGTATTTGATCTTTATTGTTCATTGCTTTTGCAAAGTTACCGTGATTGCTGCTTAAAGCGATACAGTACAAGAGTGCGACGCAAGTAAAGCTTAATTACTAACTATTCCCGGCCCAAAATCACTTCTCGTACGAATCAGTCTTCGGCGATCTTGGCAACTCGTTTAAATGAACATTAGGTTTGTTTACTTCACTTACTTCATGAATGTCCATTAGATGCCTTGGTTTACGCCCTCCATTCACTGTTTCTATAAATTCGGGTGGCTTAACTGCATTTACATAGTGGCCAGCTGAAATAACTGAATGACGATTGATTTTGCGTGGCTCTTCGATAACCCAGTCGCTTGTATGTTTCTTGTGGAAACGACACTCGTTACAGATCCAGGCCGGCTTACCATCTTCAAGTGATTCCACTTCGCCCCACTCATCTTTTCTTGTTGTTACCCTGAACACTTCGTCCCCGCGATTCCAAAGCGTAACCTTACCGCAGCACTTATCGCAATTGCGATGCGCATTTAAGGGCTTAAGGAACCAAACACGTTGCTTGAAGCGAAAAGTACGATCGGTTAAAGCACCAACCGGGCAAACGTCGATCATGTTTCCGCTAAAATCGTTATCGATTGCTTTTGAAATGTAAGTTGAAATTTGAGCGTGTTCTCCACGATCTAAAATACCGTGCATACGTGTATCGGTGAGTTGATCGGCAATGTAAGTACAACGGTAGCAAAGTATGCAACGCGTCATGTGCAATTGGATGTAAGGGCCGATATCTTCCCTTTGAAACAATCTTCTCTGGAACTCGTAGCGGGTGCCAGCTTTACCGTGCTCGTAACTTAGATCTTGCAGAGAACATTCGCCTGCCTGGTCGCAAATAGGGCAATCGAGCGGGTGGTTTAATAATAGGAATTCAACCACGCCATTTCTTGCATCCTTAACCTTTTCGCTGGTTATATTTTTAACTACCATACCATCCATAACGGTGGTACGACAGCTTGCTACTAATTTAGGCATCGGCCTTGGATCGGCAGTGGAACCTGCGGCTACTTCAACCAAGCATGTACGGCACTTACCGCCACTTCCCTGCAACTTGCTGTAAAAGCACATTGCCGGTGGTGCAACATCTCCTCCCACTTTACGGGCAGCCATGAGAATGGTAGTTCCCGCAGCGACCTCAATTGTGATGTTGTCTATTGTTACTGTAAATAATTTTTGTTCTTCTGCCATAGTCTCTCTTCAAAACTTGCCAAAAACTGTTCGTTCTTAGCGGTTATAACTTTATTGTCTCTCTCCTCAATTCTATTATTACTTTCAATTACTTAAACTACTGCCATTTCCAGAGGATCGGCATAATGAGCTAACCCGAAATTCCTCCGTTGGCTTTCTTCAGGATTCAAAACGTGCCACTCAAATTCATCTCTAAAATGCCTGATAGCTGCTGCTACGGGCCATGCTGCCGCATCGCCTAAAGGACAAATCGTGTTTCCTTCAATTTTTCTTTGGATATCCCAAAGAAGATCTATATCGCTTAGCTTGCCTTTTCCATATTCAATGTTTTGTAAAACACGTTTCATCCAGCCTGTTCCTTCACGACATGGGCTGCATTGTCCGCAGCTTTCGTGATGGTAAAAACGAGCTAGCGTGTATGTGTGACGAACTACACATTGGTCTTCATCCAAAACAATAAATCCTCCTGAACCCATCATACTTCCGGTAGCAAAACCACCATCAGCAAGACTTTCATAATTCATCATTCGCGGTTCGCCTTTCGCTGTTTTAAGCAAAAGGTTGGCCGGAAGAATTGGAACAGAAGAACCTCCAGGAATACAAGCTTTTAGCCTTTTTCCGTTTGGAATACCGCCGCAATATTCATCGCTATAAATAAACTCCTCAACGCTAATGGTCATGTCTATTTCATAAACACCGGGCTTATTAATATTGCCACAAGCGCTTATAAGTTTCGTACCTGTTGACTTTCCTACCCCAATCTTCGCGTACTCTTCACCACCCAGGTTCATAATTGGAACAATGGCAGCAAGGGTCTCAACATTGTTCACCACAGTTGGACAATCCCACAAACCTTTGATGGCCGGGAACGGTGGCTTAATACGAGGGTTACCACGTTTGCCTTCCAGGCTTTCAATTAATGCAGTTTCTTCTCCACAGATGTAAGCACCAGCTCCACGTTGCACATAAATCTGGCAATCGAAACCTGTACCTAAAATATTTCTACCTAACCAACCGTTTGAGTTTGCTTCAGCAATTGCCTGCTCCAAAATATCTACTATCCACGCATATTCTCCACGTATATAAATATAAGTTCTGTTGCTACCCAATGCAAAGGAAGAAATGATCAAACCCTCAATCAACAGGTGCGGATGAAACTCCATCAAATACCTGTCTTTAAAAGTTCCAGGTTCACTCTCATCTGCATTGCAAACAAGGTAACGAGGCACTCCTTCTGGTTTCGCAAGGAAGCTCCATTTTAAACCAGTTGGAAAACCGGCACCACCACGTCCACGAAGGCCACTTTTCTTAACCTCTTCAACAATATCTCCAGGTGCCATTTTAAAAGCCTTCTCTACAGCAGCGTACCCACCGTTCTTACGGTAAGCATCGTAGTAGCGAATGCCTTCTATATGATCGTTTGCTAATAATATTTTTTTCGCCATCTCTATTATTTCAAGTCAAATTGCTCAATCTAAAACAATTGCGCTGACCTTATCTTTTCAAATTTTAATTATGGTACCAGCTTAAGTACACTTGTCATCATCGTTGCGTCGCACACTTCATCGGCAAATTCCACTTCACCAACCAAACATCTACTTCTTCAATCCTGCCATTAATAACCTCATCGGATGTAGCGTTCTAGTGAAGGGATTTAGAACCAGCCCAATGGATTCTAAGGTAGTTGCACCTAATAAAGCCGTGTCTCCTTCTTCTCCGTAAACCACAGGAGCAGGCCCGCCTTCTCCTTCCATCTCAAAGTAAGCAGAACTTATTCTTCGCTTTATACTTGTTCCATCAGCTAAAGAAAAAGTCATCTCCTTATATGGTTCGATCTCCAACTCGTCCAAAATTTTTCCGGGAACCAAGCTATAAACAGCGCCGCTGTCTACTAAAAATTCAACTTCAGCAGACTTTTCAGACTTTCTGTGTTCCCGTACTGTTAATATAACATTGGTAATTCCCATTTCTAAAACTGAAAAAGCAAATCCCTTTTTTTGACTTTTTAATTTTGAATTTTTACTTCACTATCCTCGCCTTTTGGCTTATCGTAATTAAACATCCAGTTAATACCAAATTGATCTGATAACATTCCAAATCTTGCACCCCAAAAAGTATCCTGCAAAGGCATAGTAACTCTTGCGCCTTCACTTAAACCTTCAAATGCCTGGTTTATTTCTTCTTCAGTATCACAGTTAATACTTAAATGCACCCTGCCTCCGTCTGTTTCTGTTGGTGCATCTTTGCCACTATCGCTAGCCATTATGAAAATGCCTTTTGCTATAAAATGGGCGTGCATTACCTGTTGCTTATCCTCCGCCATTTCTTCACCCGGTGAACCTTCGAATCGCTGCAAATTTTTTATTTCACCTTGTAAGGCTTTAGCATAAAAATTTAAAGCTTCTTCGCAATTGCCGTTGAACATAACATAAGGAGTAACATTCATAACTCAAGATTTAAAGGTTCTTATTATCGATAGAACTATTTCTTTTCAGCCACTTTCACAGCCTGCCTTGCTAATAATTTCCAGTCTCCATCTTTCTTAACCCACACCGTTAGTATTGCGATATTAAGAGGTGTTTCAACTCCTTTTTCTACACTTCCTGCTCTTAAAATGTATCGTGCAACTGCAGTTTTACCTTCTAATGTAAAACCTAACTTTTCTACCGTTATATTTCTATACTCAGTCTTGCTACTAGAAGCACCTGTAACCATCTTACGCTTATCCTCAATATTTCCACCAGAGTGGCCGTAAGAAAGCTTTTCACTTGTCAGCCTTTTCATAACTATTGAGTCCTTGTTACCAAAAACTGCGTTGTTTAAAGCCTCTACATTTGACCATACTTTAGTTTCTGTGTTCGACTGAGAAAAACCAATTGTTGTAAACAGACAAAGAACTACGAGACTGAAAAGTTGCTTCATATTACCTTAGTTATTTATAGCCAAATTATTTCTGCATTCATCAATTATCGCATCAACCTTTTCTGGCGTAAGGTGCTCTTTATAATGTTTGCCTAACTG
>JAQBNN010000096.1 GCA_028288505.1 Segetibacter sp.
TCGGGGTTAAATGGCAGGAATATCGTTTCTAAACGGAGCTTTGTCATCACCTCGATATTAATATTATCCCTGTATAATCCTTCTTCAATTCCTGCTACAAGATTGTCTTTCACAAAATCGTATAGAAACGTGTTGCGGTGGTTATTAAATCTTTCATAAGATTTGGAATGGTATTTTTGCAGGTCGTTAAATACGGCGGGGTTCATATTTACCATCATTTCTTCTACCATTTCGATGGTGAGAAAAATTTGGTGAATGGCATTGTCTGCCAAGCAGCGATCACATTCGCAACGTTTTTGGTTCAGGCTGATGTGGTTCTTGGCCACTGCATCTACCAATTCATCTTTATCTGCAACAAACTGGTAGAGTGTTTTTTTGCTCATACCCAGTTGGCTGGCTATCTCATCCATAGTTACACTCCTGATGCCGTACTTCAGAAACAGATCCTGTGCTTTTTGTATTATTCGCTCCTGTGTTTGCATAAATGAAGGGCAAAACTATGGAAACTTTTCACGTAACCAAAGTTTCCTGAGGGTATTATGTAACTTCCACTTGTAAAAATGATAAAAGGAAAATGTTTTGGAAAAAGAGTTTAACCAATTTGAGAAAAGGCTAAAACCCGATTAAAAAATGATTAAAAAAAGAAAGGCATTATTACAAAAAGTACAAGTGAGTGACACAACGATGATGACATGAAAAACGACTGCCGGCACAGAAAATCTACTTAAAAAAACTTGCGTAAAAGCTTCAATAGAAGCTTTGGCGATTTTTAGTTTTCTTTGTCTCAATATGTTTTCTAAATCTAAAGCCCCGTCCTTAAAATGGCACTGGAAAAAATTATTTAACTACTTCCTCCAGGGTATTATAATAGTTGCCCCAATAATAATTACCGTTTGGGCTGTTTTGTCACTCTTTGTTTTTGTTGATAATATTTTGCCTAATATTCTACGGGCAATTCTTCCTGAAAGCACCTGGCGGCACCTGATTGGTGATCGTGAAACCATTCCCGGCTTAGGCTTTATCTTAGTGATTGCCTTATTTGTTTTAGTGGGCTGGGTGTCTTCTTATTTCGTAGTAGGCAAACTAGTATCAATTCTCGATAGGGTTTTAGAGCACACGCCTGGCATAAAGTTCATCTACTCGTCAGTAAAAGATTTTTTAGAGGCTTTTGCCGGCAACAAAAGAAAATTTGATAAACCTGTATTAGTAAACGTTGATGGAATAGATGTTTGGAGGATGGGATTTATAACGCAAAAAGATTGCGTACGGTTCGCACTAGCAGACCATGTAGCAGTTTATGTCCCTCACTCGTATGCTTTGAGTGGGATTGTTTATATTGTACCTACAGAAAAGGTAAAAATCCTGCCTCACACTACACCTGCTGATGCTATGAAGTTTGCAGTAAGTGGTGGAGTTTCGGATGTAGCCGAATAATCTTACCAATATGAAAAAGTCACTTTTGCTAGGGTTGCTTATTTGCATAAGCATTAAAAGTTTTTGCTGGGGATTTTACGGCCACCAACAAATCAATTACTTCGCTGTCTTCCTGCTACCACCAGAAATGATGGTGCTTTTTAAACCCAACGTACAGTTTTTAAGAGATCATGCAGTTGATCCCGACAAACGGCGTTACGCTGTAACGGATGAAGCTCCCCGGCATTATATTGACATTGATCATTACGGCAAATATCCTTACACTGAAGTACCCCGAGACTATAAAGAAGCTGTTGCTAAGTTTACTGAAGACACAGTTGTAGCTTATGGCACTGTACCCTGGTGGGTGCAGATAATGCAACAAAGGTTAACCAATGCTTTTAAAGAAAAAAACCAAACAAGAATACTAAAACTGTCTGCCGAGATCGGTCACTACATTGCTGATGCGCATGTGCCATTGCACGCTACCAGAAACCATGACGGGCAGCTAACAAACCAAAAAGGCATCCACGGATTTTGGGAGAGTCGTGTACCAGAACTACTGGCTAAAAAAGAGTTTGATTTTATAGTAGGCAAAGCACAATATATAAAAGAGCCAGGCAAATTTATTTGGGATCGTGTGCTTGAAAGTGGTGCTGCTGCTGACACAGTTTTAGCTAAAGAGGCCCAGCTAACAAACCAATTTCCTACTGATCGTAAGTATGCTTTCGAAGATAGAAACGGCAAAATACTTCGCCAGTATTCAACGAGCTTTTCCACCGCTTACAATAACAGCCTTAATAATATGGTTGAGCGACGTATGCGCCAAAGCATATACGCGGTAGCCAGTTTTTGGTACACTGCATGGGTAAATGCAGGCCAGCCCGATCTTAAAAATTTGCAGGCAAAAGCCTTAACCGAAGAAGACATAAAAGAATTTGAAGCGCTAAATACTGCATGGAAAAACAGTAACCAAAAAGGCAGGGAACACGAGTAGCATTTAATCGTATCTCACCCATACTGCAATTATTTAAAAATCGTTTTGGTAGCAAACATTGTATCTACATGCAGCCCTGTTGCGTCGCACACTTGTACTGCACATTTCCATTAATCTTCAGGCAAAACATACACAGGCACCTTAACTTTTGCAAGAGCAGAATATTTTACATTAACAATTTCGAAACTGGTTCGATTGCTTTTGGCACAGTTTTCAATAATAGGGGACCTAAGAAACAAATTCATAACCTATAATAGAAAACTTATGAAAACGTCATTAATAGCATTAGCAGTCACGGCAATCTTCGCAGCATGCAACAATAATCCCAAAGTAGCCGACACTTCAACAACTAAAATCCCCTCTGCAGATACAGCCGGTTTAGCACAGTTTCAAATGTGGAAAACACAACAGGAAATGGTGCCTACAGATGGTATGTACAATGGTATAAGCGAATTCGATAATAGCCAGGCAAGTAATAGGGTAGCTAGCGAAAGAATTGTGTATATAAACCAAGCCCCTGCGCCACGTACAGTAAGAAGAACCTCAACAGCTTCTTCAAGAAACAGGAGCGTAAGTAACAGAGGTTATTCCAACGGTGGTGGAGTTAACCAGGGCTCAACAACTACGGTACCAGCCCGTAAAAAAGGATGGAGTAAAGCAGCGAAAGGTACCGCTATAGGTGCTGGTTCAGGGGCTGTATTAGGTGCAATTGTAAGCAAGAAAAAAGGTAAGGGCGCTATTATTGGTGGCCTGCTAGGAGCCGGTGCAGGTTATGTAATTGGACGTGCAGGTGATAAAAGAGATGGAAGATATTAAAGCGACTTATACCTAGTATATAGTTATAACTAATTAGATCAGAAACATAGTTACAAAAGGTATTGGTTTTCCAATGCCTTTTTTTATTAAAGCTTGCGACAAAGCATCAAACTTTTCTCAATGGCCAATCGTCTTAAAAAGACTGACTTGGCTTCAATTAGCAAAGCGGCTTGTAGCGGTACGGTATTTTAAATTGTCAACCCAGTGCTTTAACAAATGCACTAATTTCAACTCATAATTTTATCCATGTCTTTTACAATCCGGATAACAGGAAATGAAACTGATTCTGTTGTATTGCTGACAGATACTAATAACCAAACAACAGTAGAGATTTTTACTTTTGGCGCTTTACTCAATGCGTACACTGTTGTGTGTGATGGCCAACCTTTAAACGTAGTAGATGGTTTTGGAAGTGTTGACAAGGCAAAGCAAAAAATCAGCCCAATGTTTAATGGTGCCAAGCTCTCACCATTTGTATGCAGGCTAAAAAACAGGAAGTATAAATTCGCTGATAATACTTATCTCCTTAATAAATTTAACCTTGGTGACCATGCTATTCATGGATTGTTATTTGATGCAGCGTTTTCTGTAATTGAAAGTAGCTCAAGTGATAAAGAAGCCTGTGTGAAGTTGCAGTATGTTTACGATAACGATGTTGATGGATACCCATTTTGCTACAGGTGCGAGGTTGAGTATTTATTTACAGAAAACAACTCCTTAACAGTTACTACAACTATAACAAATATTGACGAACAATTAATTCCTATAGCTGATGGCTGGCACCCATACTTTACCTTAGGGGGAAGTGTAAACGATTATCAACTTAAATTCCAGAGTAAGGAAATGCTTGAATTTGATGAAGGTTTAATTCCAACCGGAAAATTAAAACCTTATCAGGAGTTTGGTTCTTTAAAGACTCTCGGCAGTAACAACTTTGATAATTGCTTCACGCTTAACTTTGCCGAGTGCCAGCCAATGTGCGTGCTTCGAAATCCGGACAAAAAAATTCAGTTAGAGATCTATCCAACATCATCGTATCCCTACTTGCAAATATTTACACCCGACCACAGAAAAAGTATTGCCATTGAAAATTTAAGTGCCCCTCCTGACGCTTTTAATAATGGCATTGGATTAAAGATTTTAGAACCTCGCGAAACTGCTTCGTTTACTACTAAATTTGTTCTTCACCATTTATAAAATTGATATGCTATCACAAGACATCATAGTAAAATTTGCAGAAAAATACCATAACAGCCCCCGCCTTTTTTTTTCGCCGGGAAGGATCAATCTTATTGGTGAACATATAGATTACAATGATGGTTTTGTAATGCCTGGCGCTATCGACAAAGGCATTTGGTACGCAGTAGCACCCAACAATAGTAACAACATAAATTTTTATAGTTACGACACCCAGGAAAATTATAGTACCAGCCGTTTTGAAATTAAAAAGAACAATGGTTGGCGCAATTATGTACTGGGCGTGCTTGACCAGATGGTAAAAAGGAACCTGCCCTTTTTAGGTTTCGATTGTGTATTTGGGGGCAATCTTCCTATTGGTGCAGGGCTTTCATCTTCTGCTGCAGTTGAATGCGGTTTAGCACATGCACTCAACGAAATATTTGATCTTCAATTATCGCGTGTTGACATTGCTTTGCTCTCGCAAAAAGCTGAGCATACATTTCCTGGTGTTATGTGTGGTATTATGGACCAGTATGCTAACATGATGGGTAAGCAGGATAACATTATGCTTTTAGATTGTATAACTATTGAGCACGAATACCTTCCCTTCAAGCTGGAAGATTATGGACTTGTTTTAATAAATAGTAAAGTAGAGCATGCGCTTACTGGTGGAGAATATAACCAGAGAAGAGAACAGTGTAAAGAAGGGTTTGAAATACTTAGAACGAATTTAGAAAACATAGAATCGTGGCGTGATGTGAACCCTGAACAGGTTGAACAACTAAAAGATAAATTTAGCGATGTAGTATTTAAGAGAAGCCTGTATGTAACACAGGAAATTGAAAGAACACAGAAAGCCGCCAACCATTTAAAAAACAATGAACTGAAAGAGTTTGGACAACTTATGTTTCAAACACACGAAGGGCTGAGTAAGCTGTATGAAGTAAGCTTGCCCGAACTTGACTTTTTGGTTGATAAAGCAAAAGAGCATGATGGAATAATAGGAAGTCGTGTGATGGGTGGAGGCTTTGGCGGATGCACTATCAATCTTATAAGAAAGCAAGATTGGAATATAATAACTGAAGAAATAACAACAGCGTATAAACAACAGTTTAATATTGATGCTGAGGTATATGAAGTTGCTATTGGTGATGGAACTTACGAAACGCCAGCGGGATAACAGCCGGCTCAATCGTTATACTCTTAAGCTTTCTTATTGCTGAATAGAAAACTAAAAGTACAAGTGAGTGACACAACCATGTTTAATTAATAACAAAGGCCTGCAACAAAAAAATTGCAGGCCTTTGTATTTGTTGTCTATAACTAAAGTGTTGCTATCATGCTTATCTCCACATTTACGCCTTTTGGCAAGCCCTTTACTGCTACAGTTTCCCTTGCAGGATAATCGGCAGCAAAGTAAGAACCGTACACCTCGTTTACTTTAGCAAATAGGTTCATGTCGCTTAAAAAAATAGTTGTTTTTAATACATGCTGAAAGTTTACTCCAGCTTCTTCTAATATCGCTTCAAGATTGCGCATTACCTGGTGAGTTTCTACATCAATGTCGCCACTTATTAATTCGTTTGTTGCAGGGTTGATTGGTATTTGCCCGCTTATAAACAACATGTTATTACTTGCAATCGCCTGGTTATACGGACCAATTGGGGCAGGAGCTTTTGTTGTATTAATTACTATCTTTTGCATGGTAGAAGTTTAAAAATAAAATTCAGACATTTCCTTCAATCAACAAGCCTAATTTTGTCGCTTTAAAAAAATAGGATGCTTTTTATAGTAGTAGCCAACGCAAACACTCAAAAAGAACTACAGGACAAGCAAGTGCCTGAAGGCGTGGTTATAAAATTTATAACCACCTTTTCACAAATAACCTGGAAAGCAGATGCCTACTTCTACCTGCTTCCGGAAGTAATTTTTGCAAACGATAAAGCTGCAATTGAATTACTTCCTGCACCTGTTTTTGTAAATGCTGTTATCACTCTCCTTAACGAACTTCCTGCAAACTGCATTCGAATTAATGCATGGCCGAGCTTCCTTTTAAATCCTTCTTTAGAAGTTTGTGCAAGTGAGCAGAACAAGCAAATTGCAGCAGTCATTTTAAGTCAACTTAAATGGAAGCATTCATTTGTTCCTGACATAGTAGGCATGATTGCACCGAGAACTATTGCTATGATAATTAATGAAGCTTTTTTTGCTTTAGGAGATGAAGTAAGCACAAGGGAAGATATTGATATAGCTATGAGACTAGGAACCAACTACCCCCACGGCCCTTTCGGGTGGGCAAATATTCTTGGGATTAAGAATATTATAGACCTCTTAAATAAACTTTGTATAACAGATAAAAGATATATTCCGGCACCATTATTGGCTAAGGAAGCAGAATTGTAAAATGGCGTTGATTCTTAATATTGATACTGCAACAGAAGTGGCTTCGGTATGCTTAAGTATAGATGGAGAATGCATTGCTTATTCAGAAAATAAGGAGCAAAGAGAGCATGCATCATTCCTTCATATAGCTGTTAGCCAAATGTTGATTGTAACTAATACCCCTATTAAAAGCATTGATGCAGTTGCAGTTTCGGGAGGCCCGGGTAGCTATACAGGTATTAGAGTGGGCATGGCAACAGCAAAAGGATTTTGCTTTTCTTTGGAGAAACCTTTGATTGTTATCAACACTTTATTGATGATGGCAGCTGCGGCAAAAAAATATTTATCAGCAAAAGACAATACATTAATTAAGAATGATGTTATATGTCCGATGATTGATGCACGCAGGATGGAAGTGTATACTGGTTTGTATGATTTTGAATTAAAAGAAATCACATTACCTGCTGCGGTCATCCTTACTGAAGAGTTTTTAAAAGCGGTTTTACAAACCAAGCGAATAGTTCTATTTGGATCAGGTAGCGAAAAATTTAAACATATGGTTAATTCAGAAAACGCTTTATTTTATGATATTAATTACGGTGCAAAAGAACTTTCAACTCTTAGTTACCAATATTACCAAAAACAAACATTTTCAGACCTTTTATATACAGAACCCAATTACCTAAAAGGTTTTTTTTCAACCCAATAAGACATATAAATCACTTATACAACATTTTACAAAATTTATACATTCATTTATAATATAAGATATCAATCGGCCATATATTTACTCATCCAATACAATTTTTTTTATTTAACACCCCCAAATTTTACATTATGATTACTACAACACAAAGCATCACCATTTCTAGCAAGGAAAACGCTGATGCAATTAAACTGGATTTTTTACACCTTAAAAAGGCTGCGCTTGTACTAAGAGCAATGAATCACAAACTTCGTCAGCAAATGATAAAATTGCTTGATGAAAATCAAAGGATGACAGTTACCGAAATTTATGTGAAACTAAGATTAGAGCAATCAGTTGCATCACAGCACTTGGCTATTCTTCGTCGCGCAGGTATCGTTATCACTCAACGCGATGGTAAGTTTATTTACTATGCAGTTAACTACGGAAGAGTAGCCGAGGTTACTAAATTTGTAGAAGACCTTGTAGGATAAAAGCAAAAGCTTTTCATAAAAAAAGGATGTTCCAAAAGAGCATCCTTTTTTATTTACAGCTTGTTTTGAAAGTTATTTTGGTAGCCAGCTTTAGTAACATCAATTAAGCATTCTTGCGTCGCACTCTTGTACTTAAGTTTCATTATGCAGCGGTGGACTCTGCATCCGCGTCTACTATTTTATCTTCATGTTCACATGTCTTTCAACATAACTGATTAGCAATTACCATAGAAAAAAAAGAAGTGAGATGGCTGAATTATAAATTTTATAGCTTTTAGTTTTATAGTTTTTTGCCGACAAATTTTTTTTGTGCAGCTAAATTGTATCCGATATAGTTTACGAATAAACTATCTTTTTGTAGCCATCCTTTTCCACGAATATTAAATCCCCCAGAAAAAACAAAAGATTTATATCCCATCTCCATACTAAATCCATTTCTTAATTCGGGATAAGCGAGAGCGGGATCACTGGTAGAGTCTATATATCCTTTCGGGATGTTGCTGATCCAGTAAAAATTCTTTGCTCCCGTTGTCGAAGTGTTATACTTAGTGCTGTCAAAGTAATCAATCCGCACAATAAAAGTATCAGTAGGCCTATCTGTAAATGATCCTCTATAACGGCCAATCAATGGGCTTTTCGTTAAAGTTGTACGATCGAATTGTTCAAGAACCGTTAATGGCTTTACACCATTATACACACCGTCGTCGTTGGGGAAGCACATTAGATTAGGTCGCTTATAGCCTGTAAAACCAATTTCTACTGTAATTAAGTCATTAATAAAACTTAAGGCAAATCGTGGTTTGGTAAACACACGAGGATCATGACCTATTTTCCAACTAACTGAGTCGTAAGAGTCCAAAGCTTCAAATTGTACATAATTGTCTCGAAAAATTGTGTCAGCTGTAAACGAAGTGTCTCCTACTATTTCTTTGACAGCAAAACTCGCTACAGGTTGTTTTTTTCCATCACACGGATCAGCTTCCTCCTTTTTGTCACAACTTAAAATAGATAAAACAAATGCAAAAAAGATAGTTCTTGTTAGCTGCATAATTGATCGATTAATAAGGCTAGTACTAACAAAGCTTCTGCTTATAAAGTTAGAGCATTGACCAACACCTTTTACGCGTAGTTATACGGGAACTCCGTTTAAATTTTAGAAATAGTATTCTAAGAATGAGAACCTTGCAAAATCTGAACGACCTAAGCAATGGTTAAAATACATTGCAGGAAAAGATGAACAAAGATTTACAGATAAACGGATTGCGACGCAACGATGATGCTATGAAAAACAAATGCTGGTATCAAAATATTTTAAAACAAGAACAGAAAAAGATTGCCGGCTGACTATATGTCTTTTTTAAGATAACAGCCCAATTGTTGTTTGTATTTTTGCCAAAATTTATTGCATGTATATTGAACAATTATATACCAGCTGCCTTAGTGAAGCTGCGTATTATATAGAGAGTGATGGCGAGGCGGCAATTATTGACCCACTGCGCGATGTAGAAGAATACATTAACCTGGCTGCTGAAAGAAAAGCATCGATAAAATATATTTTCGAAACTCATTTTCATGCTGATTTTGTAAGCGGTCATATTGATTTGGCTAAAGCTACGGGTGCGCCAATCGTTTTTGGACCAAATACAGAAACGAAATTTAAGGTTCATGTAGCAAAAGATGGCGAGACATTTAACATTGGTAAAATCACTATAAAAGCTTTGCATACTCCCGGCCATACTCTTGAAAGCACGTGTTATTTACTGATTGATGAAAATGGTAAAGAACATGCAATTTTTACTGGTGATACATTATTTGTAGGTGATGTTGGCCGGCCTGATTTAAGTAGCGGCAATCTCGAAAAAGAAGAGCTCGCTGCGATGATGTATGAAAGCATTCAGCATAAAATAAAAACGCTGGCAGACAACATTATAGTTTACCCGGCACACGGGCCTGGCAGCAGTTGCGGCAAAAATTTAGGACCGGAAACACAGAGTACGATTGGTAGCGAAAAGCAAAGCAACTATGCATTAAAAGAACAAACTAAAGAAGAATTTATAAAAGCTGTTACCGAAGGGTTGACCGATCCTCCTCACTACTTTCCGATAAATGCTAAGATAAATAAAGAGGGTTACGACAGCATAGATTCTGTAATGGAAAAAGGTTTAACCCCTTTAAGCTTTGAAGCTTTTAAACAAAAGATAGATGAAGATGTGATTGTGCTCGATACCCGTCAGGCAGATGTTTTCACACAAGGTTTTATTCCCGGTTCTATAAGCATTGGCCTTGAAGGACGATTTGCTGAATGGGCAGGCAGTTTGCTTCCTTTCGATAAGCCTTTTATACTCGTAACAGAAATCGGAAAAGAAAGAGAAACAGTAGTGCGCCTGGCAAGAGTAGGCTTCGATAAAATGGAAGGCTGCCTAGAAGGAAGCTTTGAAGCATGGATAGCAGCAGGCGGTGAAAAAGATATGATAATTGATATTGAAGCTGATGAACTTGCGATGGACATTCCTTTCGATGAAAGATTAGTTGTTATTGATGTAAGGAAAGAAGTAGAGTTTGCTGATGGACATGTAAAAGACTCCGTGAACATTCCACTAGGAAATTTAAAGGATCCCGCCAGCATGGCTAACATTGAAGACAACGATAATTTATACATTCATTGCGGCGGCGGTTACAGAAGTGTTATCGCTTCATCACTTCTTAAAAGGCAAGGCATTCACAACCTGAGAAATGTTGTAGGGGGTTGGGCTAAAATTAAAGAGGTAAAAGAAATTGAGACTGAGAAAGATGCGTCTGTCTTAAATTAATAAGTGCTAATTTAAGATACCAGCAGTCGTTTTCATGGTATCATCGTTGCGTCGCAATCACTTCATCGGCAAACCAATGTTCATCTTAAGTTTCATAAGCAAAGCGCTTAACTTTTATCTATCTTCCTTAAGAATAATCTTAATAAAGGCTGCAAAGTATGCGGCCTTTATTTTACCACTAACTTGCCATGTGCCTCTTCGTTATATTCCCACTTCCAGCGCCTGTGGCTCCATAAATAATTTGAAGGAAATCTTCTAATGGCTGCTTCAGTAAGACGTATTAATTCCTTTGTTAACTGGCCGTCTTCATAACTCTTCGCATCGGTTGTAACCAACTTATACTCGAAGCCATAGTAACCTCTTTTAATCTTATAAAAGTGAAGAAACACTACGCCCGACTTAGCAGACTTTGCACTTTTTTCAGCACCTTTTACAAACGGTGTTAACCGTCCAAAAAAAGGCAGCCAATAAGCATTATTAGGATTGCCAGGATTTTGATCTGAAACTAAACCAAGTGCATAACTAGTTCTTGCATGTTGCAGGAAAGCTTTCCGAAATTCAGCAGGCGGCGTAGCAGGAATCAATTTAGCACCGAACTTCTCACGCATTTTATACATCAGCTTATCAAACGCCTTATTTTTTACCGGCATGTAAACTGTCAATAATTGAAAACGGCTTTCAAGAGAAATGGCAAGGTTAGCATACTCCCAATTAAAAAAGTGAGCAGACGCAATGGCCACATTTGGTACTTGTCCCTCCAATGCATTCAACACTTCCACATTGCTTTTAATCCTGCTCCTGAATTCCTTTTCCGAAATGTGTAACAACTTTATTACTTCAATAAAGTTGTCTAAAAAATTATGATAGAAGTCCTTTGCAATCCTTAATCTTTCGGCTTCGGTCTTTTCGGGAAAAGCCAATAATAGGTTGTGCATTACAACTTGCTTCCTGTATCCTACAACGTAATATAAAACAGCATACAAACAATCGCTTATAAAATACAGAACACGCCACGGCAGCAAGGAGAGTAAATAAAAAAAGCCGTACAAAACGTGGTACA
>JAQBNN010000108.1 GCA_028288505.1 Segetibacter sp.
GGGAGCAGCGTTATAATATTCATGTTCCTAAAAGAAAAGAAAGTCAGCATAGGTTTTACGATGGCGACGATCTTAAACATTTATTGCAAATAGCCTACCTGTATAGTAATGGAATTAAAATCTCAAAAATTGCGGCACTAGATAATGAGGACGTAATAACACTTGCACTTAAAAATTATAGCGATAATAATGACTACTCGTTTTATATAAAAGAATTGGTAGAAGCTTCCATTGATTTTGATGAAGACAAGTTTACCCGAATTTATGAACAGGCACTTTTAAAGCTTGATGTAGAAAAAACAATTGAACATGTTATTTATCCTTACCTGGATAAGATTGGTGTGTTGTGGCTAACAGATCGTGTAATTCCAGCGCAGGAACATTTTTCGAGCAACCTGATAAGGCAGAAATTGATTGTAGCTATTGATAGTTTAGGTAAGAAGGAGATTCAGCGTAAGTATCACTTCGCATTGTTTACTCCCCAAAACGAACACCACGAACTACCACTTTTGTTTGTACAATACAACCTAAAAAAACATGGTTTTAAGACATCGTATTTCGGTGCAAATATTCCTGTAAGAACAATTAGTGCTTATGCGAAAGAGCAGCACTTAACACATGTTTACTTTCACCTTATTACTAACTTAACCAGTAAAGAGCTGAACGAATATGTAAATGAAATTGCCCGACAATTTGCCGGGCAATCAATTATTATGTCAGGAAATCAACAAAGATATATTCACCAACCTCCTTCTAATCTTCGCGTTGTTTCGAGCTTACATAACCTGCATGAGCTAATAGAAAGCCTGCCGTAACATTAAAACGACACGTGTGCTTTTACATCATCCACTGTTATAGTCTTACCTGATAAGATGATCAATCGTTCTACCACGTTTCGTAGCTCACGAATATTACCTGTCCAGTTATGTTGCTGCAAAGCCTCCATAGCCTTCTTATCCATTTCCTTTTTTGTTTGCCCATAATCGTTTGCTATTTCTTTTAAGAACCAATTCACCAAAAGAGGAATGTCTTCTTTTCTATCGTTAAGACTTGGAACATGAATAAGAATTACACTCAAGCGATGATACAAATCGAGCCTGAAACTTTTAGCTTCAACTTCCTGCAATAGATCTTTATTAGTTGCCGCCACTACACGAACATCTACTGGTATTTCCTTTTCGCCACCCACACGTGTTATCTTTCCTTCCTGCAATGCCCGTAATACTTTGGCTTGGGCGCTTAGGCTCATATCACCAATCTCATCGAGGAACAAGGTGCCTCCGTTAGCTAGTTCGAACTTACCTATGCGCTGTTTTATGGCAGAAGTAAACGAACCTTTTTCATGTCCAAACAATTCGCTCTCTATAAGTTCGCTAGGTATTGCAGCACAGTTCACTTCAACTAATTGTCCTTCTATGCGATTGCTTTTCTCGTGAAGCCAACGTGCCACTAATTCTTTACCACTACCGTTTTCACCAGTTATCATTACCCTTGCATCCGTGGGGCCAACCTTTTCAATAGTCTCTTTAATCTTAGCAATTGCGGGGCTATCGCCAATCATTTCCTGCACCCGATTAACACGACGCTTTAGTGTCTTCGCTTCTTTTACAAGGCTATTTTTATCACGTGCATTTCTTATTGTAATAAGCAAACGATTAAGGTCCGGCGGTTTTGATATGTAATCAAATGCACCTTTTTTAACAGCTTCAACCGCGGTTTCAATGTTGCCGTGTCCGCTAATCATAATAATAGGAACGTCAGGGTTTATTTCTGTTGCCTTCGTCAAGAATTCTATTCCATCCATCTTAGGCATTTTAATATCACACAGCACCACGTCGTATGTTGTTGCCTGGAATTTTTTCAATCCTTCATCTCCGTCAACTGCTTCTTCAATTTTATAACCTTCAAAGCCAAGTATTTCCGTCAGGGTTTTTCTTATTGCTCTTTCATCATCAATTATCAGGATCGTTGCTGCCATATTCATTTTTTTGGGGAGTGCTAAGATAAGAGGTTTCAAGCTAGCTAAAGTGGTATGTTTATACCAACACGTTGTTTCCAATACGTAAATTTTATGAACCTAGCAGTAGAATATATATGTGAGATCGTTGCGTCGCACTCTTGTACTTAGTGTTCGCTATGCAGCCTGTGGAAGAACCGAATTACTTTTCAAAATCATCTTTAGACAAGGCATATTGCTTCAGAATAGAATTAAAAGTTCCCTGCGGAATCTGCTTTCTTTCAGCAGGAATTATTACAGTAAGCGTAGGGTCGCCAATTTTACGGTAGTTAATATGACTACCGTTTTGAGAAACGAGATAAAACCCGTGGTGATTCAAAACCTTCAGTACTTGAGAAGAGGAGTAAAGTTTAGGCATGATCCATTTCTGTTGAAACAATCTCAACCTGTTCAATTTTAAGTGCGTCCTCCATAGGCATGTCCTCAAAATATAAATCCAAAGCCTCTTGCAAATTTTTCAAGGCATCCTCTCTTGTATCACCGAAGCTGGAAACTTCAGCATTTAAGCATTGGGCAACGAAAAAATCGCCTTCCTTCCAAACAATATTTTTTAAAGGAACTTTCATAGTGTTGTTTTCATAAAGCTAAAAACAAATTTCAATTTCATTTCACCAAAAATGCTTTCACTAAAACCTTATAATAATCTTTTCATTTCATCGTACTCGTATATTTCAATCCCTCTCCGATCTGTCTTTGCTGCTGCCACCATTGCCTGTGCTACATCTCCAGCTTCTATTCCTTTGTACTTTTTAAGTGAGCCTACCATAATAAAAGATAAAGCTCTCATAACTCTTTTACCAACCAGTTCGCCTAACCTAAATTCCTTCCTGTCTCCCAATAAAATACTTGGTCTAAAAACATGAAAGCTGTCATAACCTAAATCGCTTATACTGCTTTCAACTTCACCCTTAACTTTTAAGTAGAAATTAGAAGACTTGTCGCTTGCACCTACCGAAGAAACTAAAAGATACTTTTTAAAACCTGCTTCTTTCCCAATTCTTGCAGCATTAACCGGGATGTCGTAATCTATCTTTCTGTACGCTGTCTTGTCACCTTTTACTTTGCTTTGGGTTGTACCTATGCAACAGAAAATGCACTCACCCTTACCTAACTTCGATCGATACTCAACAAGGTCACCAAAGTCAACTACAGAAACTTCAAGTTTGGGATGTTGCTCTTCAACAGGTCTTCTAACCAGCACTCTAACTTTATTGAAGCTGTTGTCGTTTAATAAAAGTTCAACAAGGTGCGATCCTATCAGGCCTGTTGCGCCAAGTACTACTGCAGTTTGAGGTTCCATTTATTCGTTATTTTGTGCACTACAAATTAATACATGCAAATTCAGGAAAACATTTCACTTAAACCTTATAACACCTTTGCTATTGATGTGACGGCAAAATATTTTTCATCGTTTACCTCAACAGATGAACTAGCCGAACTGTTTTTATTTGACGAAGCAAAACGTACTTTACCTGTACTAATCTTGGGTGGGGGAAGTAACATACTATTTACGCAAAACTATAACGGCCTTGTTGCAAAAAATGAATTGAAAGGAATAACACTCATAAAGGAAAATGCAGAACATAACTACGTTAAGTGTGCAGCAGGAGAAAATTGGCATGCTTTCGTTATGCACTGCATAGATAATAATTATGCTGGTTTAGAAAATTTAAGCCTTATTCCTGGTAATGTTGGGGCAAGTCCTATGCAAAATATCGGTGCGTATGGTGTAGAGATTAAAGACGTGTTTTACGAATTAGAAGCATGGGATACAAAAGATAGAAAGCTTGTAAACTTCTCGAAAAGCGATTGCGAATTTGGTTATCGCGAAAGCGTTTTCAAACATAAGTACAAGAGCAGGTTCGTAATTACCAGCGTCACTTTCCAACTCAATAAAAAACCGGTGTTTAATACATCTTACGGTGCAATACAAGAAGAACTGCAAAAGATGCAAGTGGCAGAACCATCAATCAAAGCAATTTCACAAGCAGTAATTAATATCAGGCAAAGCAAATTACCGGACCCAAAAGTTATTGGTAACGCAGGCAGCTTTTTTAAAAATCCAACTATTAAAAATGCTCAGTTTGAGCAGCTTAAAACTTCTTTCCCAGGCATTGTTGGCTATACTGTAAATAGCGAACAGGTAAAAGTAGCAGCAGGCTGGCTTATTGAACATTGCAACTGGAAAAGTTATCGTAAAGGTGATGCAGGTTGCCATGCAAAACAAGCACTAGTACTTGTAAATTATGACAACGCAAAGGGTGATGAAATACTTACCCTTTCAACAGAAATCATGAACAGCGTTGAGAAGAAGTTTGGAATTATTCTTGAACGGGAGGTGAATATTATTTAAAAATCAAAGGCTGCTACAAATAGCAGCCTTTGATTTTTTATGTAGTAGCTCTTACTTACATCGTACTATTTAAATAGTTTGTAACGCTGCGAGTTGTTGCAAAAGTACAAGTGAGTGACACAACGATAATGCTATGAAAAACAACTGCCGGTCAACAAAAAAACATTCACCCTACTAACGAGTTACTTATAATCATCCTCATTAAAATCATCTTCATCAAAGCTGGCCTGGCTGAAGTTCATCATGCTGTTCATAAGGTCTTTAAACTCTATTCTTCCTTCTACCATTTTTTTGCTAATCAATGAGTAGGAAGCAAGACCATGCAATACAAACTCCATCAACAAAGCATTTTCTTTTTCGTTAGCCTGGGGGTAATACTTTTTCACAAATGCATGTAAGCCATCAACCTTATACAACATTTGAAGCTTC
The DNA here is from genome assembly GCA_028288505.1 of Segetibacter sp. Classification (GTDB taxonomy): domain Bacteria; phylum Bacteroidota; class Bacteroidia; order Chitinophagales; family Chitinophagaceae; genus Segetibacter. The sequence continues at coordinate 4,800 of JAQBNN010000108.1, forward strand.
TGTTCATCTTTTGTATCAAGCAAAAGGTCAAGATGATTGCCACCGTCGAACCAGCGAATTATGCTCTTGTAAGGACTTTCGTCTTCGGCTTTTGCTTGTTGCGAAACCTTACCCGTATTGGTACGTTTCTTCTTAGTCGCTTCAGGATTTGGAAAGTAAATAATGAACTGCGAACGGATCGCTTTATCCAATAAATTGACCGCAACCTGGTAAGGTCCTTCCTGCTCACCTTCATACACCAATTCAATCTTACCAGTAATTGAAGGGATGATTCCGATGAGGTCAGTGATCCAAATCTGGGTAGATTTTTCATTATGAATTATAGCACGACGCTCCGCGCTACTAACCGCATTTTCGTATGCAGCAATGGTAAGCCTTGCACTCACGCCACTCTTCTTATCAACGTATTCATTGGTGCGTGCTTCAAACGCAACCTGCTCTATTAAACGTTTTACAAGGTCGCTTACGTTTACTTTATTCAACTGTTCTTCCAGCACATTCGCTTCCTGTTCAGTTATCAAAAGCGAAGTCTCAATCGTCTTAGGATAGTGCGTTAGTATCTGGCTTTCTATCCTGTCTTTCAGCGGCGTTACAATGCTGCCACGGTTGGTATAATCTTCCGGGTTTGCCGTAAAAACAAACAGGATATCTAGCGGCATCCTTAATTTAAATCCGCGGATCTGTACGTCTTTTTCCTGCAGTATGTTGAAGAGCGCCACTTGTATTCTCGCCTGCAAATCGGGCAATTCGTTTATAACAAAAACACAACGGTTACTGCGTGGAATAATGCCATAATGTATCACCATTTCATCAGCAAAACTTAGTTTAAGATTCGCCGCTTTAATAGGATCAATATCACCAATAAGATCAGCAACACTAACGTCGGGAGTAGCTAACTTCTCACCATAACGTTCGCTTCTATGCACCCAATGTATAGGCGTTTCGTCAGCATGTGCTGCAATAAGATCTTTAGCATACCTGCTTATCGGTTGTAACGGATCGTCGTTAATCTCGCTTCCCGAAATGGTAGGAATGTACTCATCCAGCAGGTCAACCATTTGCCTTGCCATTCTTGTTTTAGCTTGTCCACGCAATCCTAAAAACAAAATATTATGACGGCTCAACAGCGCTCTTTCCGTATCAGGAATAACTGTTTCCTCGTAACCAATTATGCCTTTAAAAGTATTTTCCTTAGCCCTAATTTTACCTATCAAATTCTCCCTGATCTCTTCCTTAATTCCCTTGCTTTTATAACCACTGTTCTTAAGTTCACCAAGGGTTTTAATCTTTTGTATATCCATTTTTATTTTTTTGTTATCAACAGTATTTATCTATTAAGCATTCTTGCGTCGCACTCTTGTACTGCAAATCTTTATTGAACGTTTTTTAAAACAGCTTCTTCAGCCGGTGTTATCTTACCTAGCTCATATTTTTTAATATCATTAATTGTCATCTCATCAAGTATATCTACTACTTTTTCATAGGTTGCAGTTGAAGAAGGTTTTATAACTATCGAAAGTTGATTGCTATGTTTCTTCTTTTCATCACCTATCATCTTCCTTACACTCTCATCACTCGTCACGATTCTATCATTCATATTCCTACCATAATAAGCATACACCTTTTGTTTGTTACCTAATAGAAGTACAAGTGTGCTATCAGTGAGGGGACGGCTTGCTGAAGTGGTGGTAGACGGGACATGAACTGCGATAGGAGATGTAGTAGCTATTGTGAAATAAAAAAATGCGACCATCACTCCAACAATTAGTATAAATCCGATTAATAGAATAAGTAGGACGCGTTTTATAGTCATTTGCTTGTATTTATCCTCAATATAAAACTACATTTCCTACTTATCCAATTAATGAGAGTAAACACTAATAAACTGTCTTACGCTTACCACTTTCAAAATCCTTAAATATAAATGCGCCAAGCTTATCAAGGGAAGCAAAGAATGCTTTGCCATTGTTAGTCTCAGTAAATTCCTGCACGTACTTCTGCAGGTAAGGATCACTGGCAATCATAAAAGTTGTGATAGGTATCTTTAATTTCTTGCATTGGGCAGCAAGGTTAATGCAGCGATTAACCACTTTTCTATCCAATCCAAAACTATTTTTATAATAACGTTTACCAATCTTCAAGCAGGTCGGCTTACCGTCTGTTATCATGAAGATTTGCTTGTTGGCATTCTTGCGTCTTCTTAAAATGTCCATGGCTAATTCAAGGCCAGCAACTGTGTTGGTATGGTAAGGCCCTACTTGCAAGTAAGGCAGGTCTTTTATCTCGATAGGCCATGCATCGTTACCAAAAACAACTATATCTAAAGTGTCTTTAGGATACTTTGTTGTAATCAGTTCGCTTAACGCCATGGCTACTTTCTTGGCTGGCGTAATCCTGTCCTCACCATACAAAATCATGCTGTGGCTGATGTCGATCATTAAGACCGTAGAAGTCTGCGACTTGTAATCAGTCTCCCTGATTTTAAGATCATCTTCCTGCATGCGAAAGCTATCTATCCCGTGGTTGATCTGGGCGTTGCGTATACTTTCAGTAAAGTCAATCTGCTCCATTCTATCACCAAAAATAAACGGTCTTGTTTCCGAGTTTTGCTCGTCACCACTACCAGGTTTAAAGGTGTTGTGGTTGCCTTGTTTAGTTTTCTTCAGCTTACCAAAAATCTCTTCCAGGCTTTGCTTTCTTATGCTTTGCTCGGTTTTACCTGTAATGGATATATTGCCATTACCAGGGTTCTCGTCGATGTAGCCCTTTTCTTTGAGCTCATCAATAAAGTCGCCTACACCATATTCGTCATCGGTAAGGCCATATTGCTTATCCAGTTCGTTCAGCCATTGCAGTGCTTCGCTAACATCCCCGTTTGTGTGGGTAAGCATTTGCAGGAATAAGTTGAGCAACTGCTCGAACTTAGACTTGCCGTTTTCCAACGAGTCGTACTTTATAAATCTATATCCTAACATGTAGTGCTGTTCTAAAAATTAATAAAAATGTAGTCACAAAAACTTACTGAAGAAACTTGTCCCTCCACTTGTGTAAAACCTCTTTCCTTTATAACAACAATCAGTCCTTTCGGTTGCAAGAATCTCGAAATCGTAAAAGATAATATCTCGCTTCTACTACAAGAGCAGAAATGTGAAAGACAACCGCTGCAGGAATTGCTCAATAAAGAGATTCGGTACAAGAGTGCGACGCAAGTAAAGCTTATATTCTTGTATGAATGCCTGGAAAAACATACTTTCCAGCACTGCAAATATCGGCATTACCTGCCTTATTTGTATTAAGGATTCTACAATAAAAAACCCCGCCTAACTTTTGCCGGCGGGGTTCATTTATATCCTTACTATTTTATCGACTGGTGTCTTGTTCGGTGCGGTCAGGCCTTGGAGCAGGAGCACCGGGAGTAATTACCTGGCCGCCTGCTTCCGGAGAAGCTGACTGAATATTAAACATTTGATCCATTTGCTGCAACGCATTCAGTAATTCCTCAGCATTACGTTTATCGAAAGCCATCCACTCGGCTTTATTGCCCTGCAGTGAATTATAAAACTTAATCTGTTGCTGCAAATCGGTTCTTACCGAGTTGGCCACTTTTTTAGCCAGATCTTTTGCACCTGCCTGGTAGCAAGATTGCAAAAAGGCAAGCGATGTGCGGTTGTGCATGTTTCCACGACTGATGTGCCCGTAAGGGAAGTTTTCCTGCAACATCATTTTATCGGCTTTTTCCAAAGTGTTAACCGCCTCTTCTTTTCTTCCTTTGGAAGAAAGGTCGAAGGCAAGTTCAGCATAGGCGGTACGGATAGAATTTAGATGACGACGGTTCTCCTCGTCGAAGTAAACGTTGGGTACATTGGCATTACCAAAGGCAAACTTATTCATTAACTTGTCTTTCATGTAATCCGTGTTAAATTGCTCACCCATTACCGGAACCAAACGATAGCTTAAGCCATCTTTGCGCAAATATGCACCAAAACCCAGCTCATCAAACGCTGATGTGAAGTAAATAGGACGCTTCCACTGGTTAGCAGCTATTACATTTAGTACAGCAAGATCGTTCTTCATAAGTGTTTGCTTAGGAATTTCAAATCTTACTTCTGCAACAGGCTTATCTGTTAACCCAACTGTTCCGTTTTGTTTTACCAGGTTTAGGTCTACTGGAATAGAAACCCTTTTAACAGGGAAAGTGTTGATCATTTCATCTGCTCCTGCCTGCACCATTTTAGCCGGATCTTCGCTTCCTACATAATTCTTCATGAGGTCGTATAAGTCGAAGTACTGGTTTTCAGGAATGCCGGGCTGTGGTGCATAGCGAATGTAATCCCTTTTACGACCCTGTATTTGCTCTTTGCTCCAGATTACATCAATAGGATCGCTCTGATTTACTTTATAGCGCATCTGGTTTATATACCAGTCAATACCCAATAAACTGTAGTTGATTACGCGAATATCACGGCGAATACCCTCCACTTCCTGAGCATACCATAATGGATACGTATCGTTATCACCAAACGTAAAGAGTATAGCGTTGGGGGCACAGCTTTCCAGGTAATCTATCGCAAGATCTCTTGCTAATACTTTGCGGCTACGGTCATGATCGTCCCACTCTTGGGCGGCCATTAATACTGGTACTGCCAGAAGACAGGCAACAGTAGCAACATTGGTAGCAATACCACGGCTCATAACTTTTGCAAGCCAATCTCTAACTTGTAAAACGCCAAGACCGATCCAAATTGCGAAAGCGTAGAAAGAACCCACATAGGCATAGTCACGCTCCCTTGGCTGGTTACCTGCCTGGTTTAAGTAAAGTACGATAGCAAAACCAGTAAAGAAGAATAGCAGGAATACAATAAAAGAGTCGCGTTTATGCTGTTTATACTGGTAGTAAATGCCGATAACACCAAGAATAAATGGTAACAGAAACAGTGTATTATGCGCCTTGTTATTCTTGCTACTGTCAGGCATCAGGCTTTGATCGCCATACATCAGGTTATCAATAAAAGGTATACCTGTTATCCAGTTACCATCACGAATGTTTGCAGCAAAAACTCCCTGCACATCATTTTGCTTACCAGAAAAATTCCACATGAAGTACCTGAAGTACATCCAGTAGACCTGGTAACCCATAAAGAATTTAATGTTATCGCCAAAGTTTGGATCTCTTTCATAACTACCATCCTGCTGATTACGCCCTATACCTAAATAGGAAGCATAATAATCAGCGTGTCCCTGGTCGTTACTGGCATCCCAAACTCGTGGGAAAAGCATCATTTTTTCAGGCTCGTATACATAATGACCATCTTTACCATTTTGTTCGTACCTGCCATTTGCCTTGATATATTTTGTTGAGGTCTCTTTATAATCTACCGGCTGTGCAGTGAATTTTTGCCCGTAAAGCAAAGGGAAGTCACCATATTGCTCACGACCCAGGTAGCCAACCAAACTCATTGGATTATCAACATTATACATATCCACTGCAGGATCTGCATTACTGCGGATCATGGTTGTGATGTAGGTACTGTAACCAATAAGCATAAATGCAAAACACCAGATAGCTAGTTTGAAATCCTTCAAGCGCTCAGGCTTCATCATATAAGCTGCACCGATAAGAATAATAGCCAGGATAACTTTAAGAATCCTGCTTCCAGAACCTTCTGATTTAACAACGGCGGGAATTAGCAACATCAGTACTACCGCGGCTATCCAGCCAACCAGTTTACTTTGTGAAAGCTTGCCCTCTTTAAACCGAAGCCCCATGTAAACCAGCACACCAAGTATCAGGAAGTACGCTGTAAAGCCGGTAAAAAATGGAAGTCCAAGACTATTAACAAAGAAAATATCGAAATAACCGGCTCCGGCAATTGAGTACTGGATCACTAAAGTTTGTACAACACCAGTAATAACACAACCAATTAAAAAAGCCCACAACGTTCCCCATTTAGTAACATTGTAACGCTTATAATAGTACACCATTACTATAGCCGGAAGTGTAAGCAAGTTTAATAAGTGAACGCCGATTGAAAGCCCCATCATAAAGAAGATGAAGATGATCCACCGGTCTGCATTAATACCTGTTCTTTCTTCCTGGTCAACTGCATGTTCCCATTTAAGAATAGCCCAGAATACAATTGCTGTAAAGAAAGAGCTTAAAGCATATACCTCGCCTTCTACTGCTGAGTACCAAAACGAATCGCTGAATGTATAAGCCAAAGCACCAACAGCACCGGCACCCATTATCGAAAAAAGCTGGTTGTTACTTAAAACTTCCTCGCCTTTCTGCACAATTTTGCGGGCAAAGTGTGTGATCGTCCAAAAGAGGAACAGGATAGTAAAACCACTCGCCATGGCGCTCATCACGTTAACTGCTTTTGCAGCCGTGTTGGGGTTATCGCCAAATAAAATAATAAAGAACCTACCCAAAAGAACAAATAAAGGGGCTCCCGGAGGGTGAGGGATTTGAAGCTTAAAGGCACTACTTACAAATTCTCCCGAGTCCCACAAACTGCCAGAAAGCTCAGCAGTTAAAATGTAAGTTCCGGAAGCGATAATGCAAACAATCCATCCAACAATGTTGTTGATCTTGTTGAAATTCATCAGCGAAAAATTTTTTTACAAAAGATAAATTCCCGCAGGCATTTATCATTAAGGATTTGGTTAAAAAAAAGACTGGCAAACCTACCGTAAAAACATTAAAACTGAAAATTGAAAATTTCCCTCTCTTTTGTTTTAACCGTTTGTTTAGCAAAAGTGTTTTTTATGTTCCAGGCCAAAGGAATTCTATTCTGCTTTTCTTGCGTCGCACTCTTGTACGATTGTACCAGTATGCAGCACAATATGCTCTCGCTAAAGTCATCACCCCGAGTTAAGAATGAAGAGCCTCTTCCCTACCTGGGCAAGACGAGGAAAAGAGATATGCCGATAAAGTGATTGCGACGCAACGATGATGCTATGTAAAACAACCGCTGGTACTAAAATGTTTCTCACATAAAAAAGCCCCTCCATAAAAGGAAGGGCTTACTATTTTAAAATTCAGGTTATTGCTTACTAAATTGTGTAGAAGAGGTTTTTCCGTTATTCTTAAAGATCAATAAGTAATTACCCTTAACTAACTCGTTGACTGAAAGGCCTGTTTGCACTGCACCTTCAGCAACAGGATAAGATTTTACAAGCTTACCTTCTATGCTAAGTATATTTATCAATGCGCCTTTAAACGCTTTGTTGTGGGAAACGGTTAGGTTGCTAAAGGCCGGGTTAGGGAAAACTTCAGCTTTAATGCTACTCTTATTATTAATTACAACTACCTGGCTCATCTTGCTGGCGCCATCAAGGTCCTGCATTTTTAACCTGTAGTAGCTTACGCCAGCTTTAAGGTTGTTATCGGTAAATGTATAATTGCTCTGGCTGCTTCTATTTGTAGCTCCTACAAAACCAATTTCAGAAAAGTTTGTACCGTTAAGGCTTTTTTCGATGGAGAAACCTTTTACGTTTGATTCGCTTTCGCTCGTCCACCCCAATGCTGCAGCGTTGTTCACAATTGATGCGTTAAATGAAGTTAATTTAAGCGGAAGTGCGGTGGGGTTTATTGTAAGATCGTCTATTCTCCAGTTAGCGGTACCTGGGCCCGGACTACCAGCGCCATTATAGCCATAAATCCTTAACGTAACAGGAGAACCAGTTACACCGGTTACGGCAAGGCTGCTTGAATAGAAAGTCCAAATACTGTTGGCTTGTAATACAAAAGTTGCCTGGTCAGTAGCATAACCGTCAACACTAGTACGAACGTTTGCCGCTTGTGGCCCTGTGCTGGTGGACCTTGAACCAAAGGAAATACCAGTAAGTACTACAGAATTACCGGCAGTGGGTGTAAGAGTTACTTCAAAATAAGTGCTTGTCACAGGATTGAAACCGCCTGTATTTGCAGCTGCACCAGCATTATTTCCGCCAGAGGCACCAGGATAGCCTGCGGAAGCAGAAGTAGTGGTAAGCAAGGGAGTTGTTCCATTATTATTACCTTGAGTTATTGGTCCGGCGGTAATATTTGAAGATCCATTGCTAGTGGGTGTGGCAGTTGTAAAATCATAATAGATTTGGGCTTGAACGCCCACTGTAGTAAAAAGAGAAGCTGAAGCCACTAAAAGAAGTGTAAAAATTTTTTTCATAAAAGGTTTTTTTGTAATACAAATGTAATGAGTTAAAGGTTGTTAAAGAACAGTGCCAATAAAAATTAATCGATACTTTTTATTCCTTTTCTCCAAAGAAGATCACTTCGTATCTTGAACCGCTTTATTGCTTATGAATATGAGATTTTTCCAGCTGCTGTTTCTTTTTTTATTGATGTCTACCGTCCTTTTTGGGCAAACAAAAGTAGCGACCATCTCGGGTATTGTATTAGATGAAAACGAAAGAGCCTTAGCAAATGTAAGTGTTACAATCCTCGGACGAGATGAAGGCACAACAACAAATGACTCCGGGAGATTTACCATTCAAGTAGCATCCGGTCGCGCTTTTGCCCTCACTTTTTCCTACACAGGATTTAAAGAAGCTCAACGCAACTTCACCCTTTCTGAAGGCGAAAAAGAAACAGTCACCGTAAAACTTCAAAAAGCCGAAAATGTACTAGATGGTGTAACAGTCACAGATAGCCGCCCCCGAATTGAAGCTGGAAGAATTTCAATAGATCCAAACGTTACTTTAATTAATCCATCTCCTTTAGGAAACATCGAAAGCCTAATCAAAATATTTGTAGGAAGCAATAATGAGCTAACAAGTCAATACAGTGTAAGAGGCGGCAGCTACGACGAAAACCTCATTTATGTTAATGACTTTGAAGTCTTTCGCCCATACCTCGTTCGTAGCGGTCAGCAGGAGGGCCTCAGCTTCATCAATCCAGAAATGACAGCAGGAGTAAAGTTTTACAACGGTGGTTTCCAGGCGAAGTATGGCGATAAAATGAGCAGCGTTTTAGACATTACCTATAAAAGACCTAAGCAGTTTGGCGGCTCTGCTTATGTAGGATTACTGGAACAAGGTATTCATTTAGAAGGAACGGCAAAAAATCAAAAGGTTACCTATTTAGTAGGTGCCCGAAATCGCAGCAACAGAAATCTACTAAGCAGCCAGGCTACAAAGGGAAATTACATTCCTTCCTCAAGTGATGTTCAGGCATTGCTAACTTATCAGCCCAATGGAAAGTGGCTTTTCGAGGCTTTAGGCAATTTTTCACAAAGCAAGTTCACCTTATTTCCGGAAGAAAGTAAGCTCTCGTCCTCCGTTTTCTCTCCTCTGTTTACTGCAAACCTGGCATTAGATATTGCCTTCGAAGGGCAGGAAAAGGATGAGTACCAAACAAATATGGTGGGCTTAAGTACAACATGGCTACCGTCAAAAAACTTTCGGTTAAAAGGAATGCTTAGCCGGTTCGAAAACAATGAAGCGGAGAATGTTGATATTACCGGTGCCTATTTGTTTGGCGAAAGAGATTTCGATAAAAGCCAGGCAACCTTTGGACTTATTGTAAATCCTTTAGGTGCCGGCATCTTCCAAAACTTCTCAAGGAACACACTCAATATTAAAGTATACAATGCTTCTTTAAAAGGTTCCGTTGATAAAGGCCGCCACTTTTTCCAATTTGGTAATAGCATTGAAAACCAACACATCACCGACAAGTTAAACGAATGGGAATACAATGACTCTTCAGGCTACTCCTTGCCTTACTCACCTAACCTGCTGCAACTAAGTAAAGTCATAAAAGCAAAGGCAGATATTTCCATCAACCGTTTCAGTGGCTTCCTGCAGGACAATATACAATTCCGAGATTCCTCTGACTTCATTCTGCAGCTAGGCCTACGATACAACTACAATACCTTAAATAAGGAATTCCTTCTATCGCCGCGCCTCGGTTTTTCGTTCAGTCCAAAAAACTGGACGAAAGATGTCATTTTTCGTGCTGCTGCGGGTGCGTACCACCAACCACCTTTTTACCGCGAACTCCGCCGTTACAACGGAACGATCAACGAAAACCTAAAAGCCCAAAAGAGCTGGCAAGCCACTGGCGGTTTCGACTATGCTTTAAAGCTATTTAATCGCCCTGCAAGAATTACCACAGAGGTTTACTTTAAAAGCATGACCGATGTTGTCCCCTACGACATAGACAATGTGCGCATTAGGTACTTCGGCGAAAACATGGCTAAAGCCTATGCTGCCGGCGCCGAGGTAAGGCTATTTGGAGAACTTGTAAAAGATGCGGAAAGTTGGATCAGTTTGGGCTTTATGAAAACCATGGAGGACCTCGAGAATGACCAATATTACAATTACCAACTTAATGCTCAAAACCGTCCTGTTGACAGCACGTTGGTAAATGTAGGTTACTTACGTCGCCCCACTGATCGCCTAATCACCTTTGGTATGTTCTTCCAGGATTACTTAAGCACCAACAAAAATTTCAAAGTATACTTAAACACACTTTATGGAAGTAACCTTCCTTACAATATCCCTGGCAGTGTTAAGTTTCGCAATGCGCTGGTAATCGATCCTTACATTCGTGTTGATCTTGGCCTTAGTGCTTTACTTTTAGACGGCGATAAAACTAACCGGCGTAGCCACAGCCCTTTTCGCAGCTTCCAAACCATCTCTGCCAACTTCGAGATCTTCAATTTGATCGATCGTCCTAACACAATCAGCTACATGCTTATCAAAGATTTTGCAAACAACGTTTTCACGCTGCCAAACAGGTTAACACCAAGGCTGCTAAATCTTAAACTGATCGCGAGGTGGTAAAATAAATGCGAGTTTTAGTTGGTGACCAGCTTTGAATCATTTATGTAGCATCGTTGCCACGCTCGGTTCAACTACATACTTCCATAGCCGCTCGTACATTACCTATTCTCCCGACCTCTTAAATAATTTCAGGGATAGTACACTTCATGTCCGCGATTTTCATTTGAGCCGTTACATCAAATAAATTAGTAACGTTCCATTGCTCACAAATTTTTCCGCCCTCTATTTTGTACATATTAAACATAGGGATGTTTATAGGCTTGCCTGTAGGAGGTATATCCATCCAATTACCTCGGTGAATACCTGTCAGGCTGCAGTAAGCCAAAACGAAATTCTTATCACTTATAATGGTAATAATGTTCACCTTAATGTCAGGAACAATGGCGATCCAGTCTTCTATCTTCCGCCTTATGTCCTTTGGTGTCATTATAGCAGAAGTACCAAGAGATTTATCATTATAATTTACCCTGCAATTATCTGAGAACAGGTAAGGTATTAACCTTAGGTCTCTCTTATTCCACACCTTATTATAATATGTTGCTACAAGTTGTTTAAGCACAATGCATTCTTTTGATTCTTATCATCACCTTAGCAATAATAAAAAATCTTAGTACCACTAAACCCACTCATTTACCCAATCGGGAGCTCGGCAACCTAAAGCATTAAATATTAGTCTTGAACAATGAAGAACGCTTCCTTAAGAGGCTTTAAATTGAGCGTTCTTGGTCTTCGTATCAACGAAGAAAGGTGGCAGATTTAACTGACATAATAGTAGCAGGAACTTCTAAAAGCATCTAACAGAAAGCTTTTCTGTAGAATATGTAAGAATAATTCTTAAAGTATTATTAAAGCTAACAAAAGGCATAAATGTTGCATTTGTATCGAAGAATTAATTCACAACATGTGTATATATAAAACGTGTATTGAAAAATCAAACAATTAAATTTGGTTAACACGAAAAAACACAAGCTGATCAGTGCATAAATCATTGATTGGCATTCTTAAAAAACCTAAAAAGAATATTAATTGACAGAAACAATCATCAATCTAGAATCAGTAAATCCTATTGAGTTTTTCGGTGTGAACAATGGAAAACTTGATCTCTTAAAAAAGAAATTTCCCCTTCTAAAAATTTTAAGTCGTGGCACGCAGGTAAAATTGAGCGGAGCCCCGGAACAAATTGAAACTGCAAAAGAAAAGATCACCCTTATCGTACAATACCTTGAACGTAACGGGCATTTAAGCGAGAACTATTTTGAACAAATACTCGGCGGAGATGACGCTGAAGTAATTGACAATTTTGTTGATCGTAATCCTAACGACATTCTTGTATTTGGTCCGAATGGTAAAACCGTTCGTGCCCGTACTGCCAACCAAAAAAGAATGGTACAGGCTGGCGACAAAAACGATATTGTTTTTGCTGTTGGGCCCGCAGGTACAGGTAAAACTTACACCGCAGTTGCCTTAGCAGTAAGAGCACTAAAAAACAAGGTGGTAAAAAAGATAATCCTTACCCGCCCCGCGGTAGAAGCTGGTGAAAACCTCGGTTTCCTACCCGGCGACTTAAAGGAAAAGATCGATCCATACCTTAGGCCATTGTACGACGCCCTTGATGATATGATACCTGCAGACAAGCTTGGCTACTACATGAGCACCCGCACAATTGAGATTGCTCCTTTGGCGTACATGCGTGGTAGAACTTTGGATAATGCATTCATTATTTTAGACGAGGCACAAAACACCAATGACCTTCAATTGAAAATGTTTTTAACAAGGATAGGAGCTAACGCCAAAGCAATTATCACCGGTGATCCTACCCAAGTGGATTTACCTAAGAACCAAAGAAGCGGACTGGAAAAGGCAAGCCGTATATTAAAGAACATTGATGGCATTGCCCACATTGAACTTGACGAAGAAGACGTAGTACGTCACCGTTTGGTTAAAGCAATTATTAGAGCTTACGACAAGGAAAAAGTAAAAGAACAGGAATTTGAGCAGCAACAACCGCAAAGAACTTCTTTCAGATAATAAGTGAAATAGTTTTAAAATTTAAAGGCCGCTCTTGCGGCCTTTTTTATGCAGTGTAAATTCATACATATAAATGTTGGGTACCAGCAGAAGCTTTTCATAGCATCATCGTTGTGTCACTCACTTGTACTTGTATAGCTTTGTTCAGCTTCGGGCTGCAACATCCATCCTGTTCAAATAATGCATCAGCCATCCTCTGTGTTCCTCCGTGCCGCTGTGTCTCCGTGGTTCAAAAAGAAAAGCACGTTATGCGGTTGTTGCCTGTATAAATTTGACCGAGTCTCTTCCACAAAAAACAGGAAAAGCTCCTCAATGGTTTGCCGATGAACGAAATGCGACGCAACGATGCTTAATAGCACCACCAACCCCTGTATCATACTGATTACTTTTAATTTGTAACGACGCTCCTTTCTATTAAGATTTGTTTTATCATACCTTCGCCGCACTACAATTTTTATGAAGTACGTTATAACCATACTGGCTTTTCTTTTCTTGCTTGCGTGCAACGATAAAAAAGCGGAAAAAGCAGAAAACGCAATTGATGCCGGAAGGCAATTTATCGACCTTTCACTAAAAGGTAAATTTAACGATGCCAAGCAATACATGCTGCAGGATGACGACAACCTTTACTGGTTGACAAAATCGAACGAAGCTTTTAACAAGTATAGCGAACAGGAGAAAACACAGTTTAGCCAGGCATCGATAAACATTTTGGAAGTAGCTGATGTTGTAAAAGATAGCGTAACGATAATTAGTTTTAGTAATTCATATAGGAACCAGCCGCAAAAAGTGAAAGTAGTAAAATACAAAGGTGATTGGCTGGTCGATTTTAAATATACTTTCTCAGGAAACCTTTAATTAATGTTTATTAAAAACCTGTTTATTGTAGGTTTAGGTGGTATGCTTGGCAGCATGCTCAGGTATGTTTTCTATACAATAATTAAAGGAAACACATTTCCATTTGCTACGCTAACGGTTAATATCTTGGGCAGTCTTATAATTGGGCTGGTAGCTGGAGTGGCTTTAAAGAATGCAACTTTTAATAACGATTGGCGTCTATTTCTTGCCACCGGAATTTGTGGCGGATTTACTACATTTTCTGCATTCTCATTGGAGTGTATGGAGATGATGCAGCAGAACCGGTATGCAGCAACGGCAATTTATATAGCAACAAGTATTATTGCAGGCCTTGCAGCGGCAGTGGCAGGAGTTTGGTTGAGCAGGCAATTGGTTTAAATATTTATTTAACGAACAAAATTTTGATTTTGAAAGAGGTAATGAAAAATGTTTTACATCCATGGCATGGTGCACATTATGGCGAGCAGGCTCCAAGAATAGTGGAAGCGGTTATTGAGATACCACAGGGATCGAGGGCTAAGTATGAAATAGATAAACCAACTGGTTTACTGAAATTAGATAGGGTAATTTATTCTTCGTTCTACTACCCATGCAACTATGGTTTTATACCACAAACTTATGGCGACGATAAAGATCCGTTGGATATTCTTGTTATATCAAGCTTAAGCATTACCCCGCTTTGTTTAGTAACGGCCAAAGTAATTGGTGTAATGCAAATGGTTGATGGAGGTGATGCTGATGATAAGATTATTGCAGTAGCGGCACACGACCCTTCAATTAATTACATCAACAACATTGAAGAATTACCAAAGCACTTCTTTGAAGAATTACGTCACTTTTTTGAGGAGTACAAGCGACTTGAGAATAAGGCGGTGAAAGTAGAAGAGTTCCAGGACAAGGCAACTGCTATTGGTATCATTCAAACAGCGATTGATCTTTACAAAGCAACCTTTAAGCCGCTTTAAGGAAAGTTTTCGGATATTTAATTATAAACCCGAATAGCATGTCAGCACAAACCATTATCATTTTAATTTTAGTTGGTCTTGCCGCTGGCATGCTGAGTGGTTTGGTTGGTGTAGGGGGCGGTATTATTATAGTACCGGCGCTGGTTTACTTTCTTGCTTTTAACCAAAAAGATGCACAAGGTGCTTCGTTAGGGATTTTGTTGTTACCAGTTGGCATACTTGCTGCAATGAACTATTACAAGGAGGGCCACATTGATATAAAGACTGTTATTTTTGTTTCATTAGGCTTTATAATCGGTGGTTTCTTCGGCAGCAAGATTTCTTTAGGATTACCTGATGAAAAAGTAAAAAAAATTTTTGCCATTGTACTGATGCTTGTAGCCATAAAGATGCTCTTCTTTGACACAAAAACGCGACCTCACCCTATTGAAGGCAAACCTGTAACACAAGTTGAATTGAAAGATGAGAATGGTAGCTAAACCACTACCCTTTTAATGATTCTGAGTTTATGTGTTCTTACCCCTGTTTCCCTGTTTACTATTCCTGAATAATCGATCGTATCAATCCTTACTTTTCCGCTTGCGTGTACAATTGTATCAGGCGAAAGCATAATTCCAACATGGGTTATCCTTCCCTCTTCGTTATCGAAAAAAGCTAGATCGCCGCACTTTACCTCCTGTAAAAATCCTATTGCTTCTCCTTGTGTTGCTTGCTGGTAGGCGTCACGCTGTAGAGCAATATCAAAGAAACTAAAAACAGTTTGGGTAAAGCCACTGCAGTCAACACCAAAAATTGATCTACCTCCCCATTGGTAAGATGTATTTAAGTACAGCATTGCTAACCTTTCTATTTCCGCTTCACTTATCAATTGTTTTGACGGTGATACGCCTTCTGTCTTGATATCAAATTCTAGCTTTCCAATTTGCTTCCTACCATCAAAATACCCAACATTACTACCGAAAGGAATATGCATAGTGGAACCATTACAAGCAATTGAATTGAGATAGTCAGGTGCGAGTATTCTTTTAAAGTTTGCAGCTTCATCTTCTATTGTTTCCAATTGGCTTGTTTGGCACCAGCCAATATAACCGTCATGAAGACAACGCACCTTTACGAAATCTTTTGTGCTTTCCAGTAGTTCAGCAACTTCACCAAACAATAGTTGACTTACCTGTTCGTTTCTATGAGAGCCTTCGCTGCGAACAGGACAAACAGGTACAACGCATATTAAAAAAGACATATTATATAATTGTTTAAAAAACGGAACAGGATTAACTGTTGAAAAAATACTTATTTTGAAGCGTGGCCAAAGACCCTTACGCAAATATCGAAGATAAAGAACTACTGGATAAATATTACCAGGACGGAAATAACCAATGGCTTGGAATATTATTGCAACGCTACACCCTTTTGTTATTGGGTGTGTGCATGAAGTATTTAAAAAACGAAGAAGAAGCAAAAGACACCGTACAACAGATCTTTCTTAAAGTAATTTCTGAGCTGCAGAAATACAAGGTGGAGTATTTTAAGAGCTGGCTTTACATGATCACGCGCAACTATTGCTTAATGAAAATAAGAGACAGGCATGGAAAGATACCTGTTGAACTTACTGAAAACATAAATGCAGCAGAAGACGAAAGAGAACAACAAACACAGTTAAAAGAAAAGGAAAAAACGCTTACTGTAATTGAAGAAAGCCTTCACGAGCTAAGTGAAGAGCAGAAACAATGTGTAACTTTATTTTACCTGCAAAAGAAGTCGTACCAGCAAATTGTAGATGAAACGGGGTATAGTTTATTGCAGGTAAAAAGTTATATACAAAACGGAAAGCGCAACCTGAAAATGATTGTTGAAAGAAAAATGAAACAAGGTTAATGGCAGACGTTACAGATATATTACGTGACGATGAAGAGAAGCTAAGTGATGAAGAATTGCTAAGGTACCTTCATGAAGAATTGAGCGAAGAAGAGAAGCATGAGATCGAAAAAAAGATGTCAGCCGATCCTTTTAAAAGTGATGCTGCGGAAGGCTTGTCTTCTATCAATAAAAAAGAAAACCTGCACGAGTATGTGCACCAGCTAAATAAAAACCTCCACCAGCAATTAGCAGGAAAAAAACAACGCAACGGAAAAAGAAAGATTAAAGAACTGCCTCTTTTAATTCTTGCCATCTTACTCATTCTTTTTATTTGTGTCGCCTGTTATTTTGTAATACACCTCCATAACAAACGACAGCAAAACAAAATTAAAAGCCCGACCACTTTTGTAAGTCCTATAAAAGTTAAGTAATAATTTTTTTTGTGCCTGGCAGTAGAATAGGAATTAAGCAGCCGTTGCGTCGCACTCTTGTACTGTTAGTTTTCTATTCAACCTAAAAACGAGAGTGCATCTTACCTTAGTTAGGAGAACTTACACAAGCTTCTTGTTGCAACAAAATTTATATTAATGCGGAATAAGATTTTACAGTATAAGTGTGCGACGCAACGATGTTAAAATAGATGCCCAATGCTTGAATCAAAAAAATACACTTGCTAATACAACGTGTAAAGAAAAAGGTTACCTCAATAATAAGATAACCTCCTCTACTAATTATATCTATCCCGTTAATATTCCAGCTTGTCTGCTTTGCTCTTCCACGCTTCAAAAATTTTTATGGCTTGCTCTCTGCCTAATGAAAGGATAGGAATTTTTCTATCTGCTAACTCGCAAGTCAGTTCATCATAAATCATGGAATCGTCGAAGCCGATGTTTGCTGCATCTACTCTTGTGTTAGCATAATAAACTTTTTTAGGACGAGCCCAATAGATAGCGCCCATACACATAGGACAAGGTTCGCACGATGTATACACTTCGCAATCATCAAGCTGAAACGTATTCAAATTTTTACACTC
Source organism: Segetibacter sp. (assembly GCA_028288505.1). Classification (GTDB taxonomy): domain Bacteria; phylum Bacteroidota; class Bacteroidia; order Chitinophagales; family Chitinophagaceae; genus Segetibacter. The sequence continues at coordinate 22,326 of JAQBNN010000108.1, forward strand.
ATCTCTTATCGAAACAACTTCTGCATGTGCCGTAGGGTCGTTTGAAGATGT
>JAQBNN010000147.1 GCA_028288505.1 Segetibacter sp.
GTTCTTAGGGTTACTGCTAACTATTTTTTCTAAGGTTTGCTTGGCGCTTGTTACACGGTCGTAATACAAAAACCTCTTCGCCTCGTCTACTGACTGGGCCAGTACTAACTTACCTGTGAACAATACCATTAAAACCAAGGTTGTAAGTTTCTTCATGTTTTTGTTTTGTTTTTGTTGTTTGTTATTCACTTTCTTAAATGTTCGTCCGTCTTCTGTTGAAATGAATTCTTGTCGGAACAAGATTAGCACGTCTGAAGATCAATTGACCTCTTTCAAGGCTTAAAAAATTCCTAAATCCAGAGCCAAGACTTGCGGTGTTTTCCTTTAGAACGTAGTGCAACCCTCGTACCAAAGGATATTGATTGAACATAATTGTTTGTTGTGAAGGCCTGGCAAACTCATCCTTATCACAATTTTTACATTCAATTAAAGCCGTCTTAACTTTTAAAAGAGCATCCTCCTGTTCTTTGCTTTGCGGGTTCGTTACCCAGCTTATACCAACAAAGCCAATAGAGTTTTCTGTTGTTGAAATGTACCTAATCAAATCCTCGCTGTTGTTGGCGCCTGTTACGTTACTACCTAAAGGTTCTCCTTTCAATACTGAATCTATTAAGTATCTAACTGTACTTGTGGCTGACTTTCCATCTACCACCACGTTCAGCTTTTTGTTACTCTTACCTGTTAATAGACCTCTTAATTCTTCCATTGTAAAAACTGAATCCGCTATATTCTTGTTAAGAACAATTGCTACCGCGTCTTTAGCAAGCTGGCCGTATTGTGGTTTAAACGAAAGCTTTTTTATGTACGCGTCATCTTCTTCGTCAGTAAGATCTCTTGAGATAATTACCATCCTCGTACTATCGGTCTGCAGGTCTTTTAAACAAGCAGCTTCTGGCTTGTATTCAGCAATTACCGTTGCATCAGGATAAGCTGCATGAAATACTTTCAATTGCTCTTCAATAACCGGTTTAAAGCTTTCATCCACGCTAATTCTAATTCTGCCCCTCGTCGGATTTTCCCTTTCATTTTCATTCGATACATTATTGCAGCTTACTAAAAGTAAAAGCAACGATAAATAGCCTATCCATTTCTTCATGTTAATACTCTTTCCTTACACCTCTATAAATTCTCCATACCCCGTACAAAACAATAATACCGCCAAAAATATAGCGGGCCGTATCGTCAAAAGCTTCCATTGTAAAGCCGAGCTTTTCCGGAAAAAGCAGGAACGCTCCTACTGCTAAATAAATAGCGCCCATGCCATAATTCATCATGGATCGCATCATGATATAGCTCTTCGTTCTTTTATCGATCCTTTCATTTTCCATTTAATATCAATTAATTGGGTTGGCAATATAATAATTCTATCGGATTTTTTTTAAGGTGAACTTAAGGTTGCGACACAATATCTTCCTTTTTATTGTTTTGCCAACAGTTGTTGTACAGCTGTTTTAATGGCCGCCACTACTACTAAAGTACAGTGAGTGACACAACGATGATGCGATGGAATACAACTGCCCGAAACCAAATTTTCGCTTACTCACTTGTTCTGGGGAGCAATACTTGTTACTCCCCTAAAAACGTAACCGGCAGGGTAACCCAACCAGTACTGAACTTTCGTTTTGTTTGCTGGGCTTCCACCTGGGCATTTTATTTACTACTCTTAATACTTCTCCATCCAAAATCCCGCCACTCTGCATTACTGTAAAATCTTTTATCGTTCCGTCTGTATCTACCAAAAATTTTAACCGAACCACCACTTTTGCACCTTCCTCAAGGTCGTCGGGCTGCCTCAAATGCTTATGCATAAATTTTAAAAACGCCCCTTTGCCACCAGGAAACTCAGGCATATATTCGGCGTAGTCCAAGGGGGCAGTCACGGGTGTTTCCTCCTTCATAACCTGCTTTACCGGGCCTGTTTCCTTCCCATAATTATCTTCATTTCCTTGCGGCAGAATTTCTGTTTGGTCCGGCATCTACCCCATCCGTTTTTGTTAAACTGATAAGGCTTTTATCGAGATACTTTTGGTCCGGCAGATCCTTATCTGCTTTATCATCCTCTACAATAGTAAGTGCAGTATGCTCCTCTTGTCTTATAGTTTGTTAATACTTTTTTTGCATTACATCTTTTGGCTTTTCCTTCACTTCCTGTTCTTTAGTCTCACGTATAGAAACCTGGACGAAATTAATTACAGGAATTTTCTCTTCACCTTTAGCCATGGCAGGTTTAAAGAAACTGATGAAAGCAAAAACAACTACAATCAAACTGGTAATAGAAAGCGCTTTTATTAGTCTTTCGTGGTAGAATTTTCGAAGTTCGTAAGCACCATAAGCTTTGTTGCGATTATTAAATACAATATCTAATACATCACTTTGTAGTATTTGATCGGGCTTCATAACAACTTTTTTTGTTTGGTAAAAAGTTGATTTAAAACCCAGCGCTGTGTTTAGTTATTTAGATGCAATTGAAAACAGTTTCCATAAGCACATTTAAAATTGGTAGGAGTATTTTGTACTTAGCAGTATAGTTTCAACTCTGCATCCTTGCGTCGCACACTTGTACTTCCACATCTCTGTTCGTCAACTTTTGCCGTTACTAAATGTCGCAACCTATCTTTGCCGCATGAAAATTTTAATGGTATGCCTTGGCAATATTTGTCGAAGCCCTTTAGCAGAGGGGGTTTTAAGACACCAAGCGCAACAGGCAGGATTAAATTGGGAGATTGATAGTGCTGGTACCGGCGCTTACGATCCAGGATGCTCTCCACACAAACTTTCTCAAAAAGTAGCTAAGCAATTTGGCGTTGAAATATGCAACCAGCAATGCCGCCAGTTTGTTAAAAGCGACCTTGAAAACTTCGATAAAATCTACGTGATGGATGAAGAGAATTTCGACGAAGTGAAGCGAATCAGTGGTAACAAGTGGGATGCGTCAAAAGTTAGTTTATTAATGGATGAAGTGTATCCCGGTAAACATGTGATCGTTCCAGATCCATGGTCGGGTAGCGAGGATGGATACCATAAAGTGTACAGTATGATTAACCTTGCTTGTGAAAGGATCATAGTGAAACACGCAACTTTAGCAGAAAAAAAAATTACCAATTAAGAAATCCCCTAGGGTAACAAAAATTATGAAACCTGGTTTAGCGCAAGGAACAAGAGACTTTTCAGCAGAAGTAGTTAGCAAACGAAACTTCATCTTTAATACTATTAAAAATGTTTTTGAGCTCTATGGCTTCCAACCCCTGGAAACGCCTTCAATGGAAAATCTTGAAACATTAACGGGTAAGTACGGTGAAGAAGGTGATAAGCTGATTTTTAAAATTTTGAATAATGGTTTAGATAATCCTGCTAAGCATGAACAGGCAAAAGCTGAGTTTGAAAAAGTGCTTGACGGTAAGAATGTAAAAGGCATTACTGAAAGAGCTTTACGTTACGATCTTACTATTCCTTTTGCCCGCTATGTCGCCATGAATTATGGCCAGTTAACGTTGCCTTATAAACGATTTCAAATACAACCTGTGTGGCGCGCTGATCGTCCCCAAAAAGGCCGCTACCGCGAGTTTTACCAATGCGACGCTGATGTAGTAGGAAGCAACAGCTTAATTAATGAAGTTGAGTTGACAAGTATTTACAGTAAGGTTTTTACTCAACTCGGAATTGATGTAGAGATAAG
>JAQBNN010000151.1 GCA_028288505.1 Segetibacter sp.
CCATTTATAACTTAAAGCCTCTTTCAATAAAAACGAGAACGGTGTGAACAAAGGAATAAGGTGAGGTTTCTTAACGGGAGCTTGATTTAAGCACCTAAAACCTATAACTTACAACCTATAACTAATCCTTCACTTCCTCTAAGGCTTTTATAAAATCACTTACTAAATAGCTTATAAGCTTACCCGTTGTTTCGCTGGTTCTGCCATCGCTAAGTGTAGCAGCGCCTTCACAAATGTGCAGGTAAGCAGGGTTAACATCTTTTGCAGTAAACGTTACATATTGACGGGCATGTACAATGCTTATTCCTGTTGGAGTCGCGGCACTGCTCAAAGTATTTTCAACACAATCAAGATCTACTTCAATACCAGTATAAGTGTCCTCACTTGAAGTTGTAGCATGTGCAATAGCCTGCATAAAATTCATCTTCTCATGAATAAAAATATCTTCGTAAGTGAGAAAATCAATGAAAGGATTGTTCACCACGTCCATCCAAATATTCTGCGGTAAGTAGTTCTCGTGTAAGCCAATCACAAAATACTTTTGCAGGTATCCATCTTCTTCAGCGTAAGTAAAACCATTGCCGCTGTGTCTTCCTTCAAGAGGTCTAAAGTCAGCATGTGCATCAAGATTTATACAATTGATCGATGCCAGCGGCACCTTCCCGCTCTTCATTAAACCTTTAGCTGCACCTTTAATTAGGGGGTAACTATTGTTATGACCGCCACCAACAACAATCGGAATTTTATTATGCTGAACGATCATCTTGATCATCGGCTCAACCGCTTCATCTATAATATTTACCGCATGCCGGTATGCATCAATTTTTTCCTCGTACTGGTGCGCATTTTGTTCAATCAAGTCAATAAGCGGGGAGAAATCAAAATGACCTAAAAACAAAATATTACTGCCCTCCAAAAAATCGTTGCTCTGAATGTTCAAAAACGCTTTTACAAAAGGTTCCCATGCAGTATCCGCTCCACCTAATCCGCTGTTAGCTCGTACACCAACATCTTCCGGAATTCCTAATAAAACATATCTTGCTGAAGATTCCTGTAAAGCTTTTTCCAGGTCGGTGCTCTGTTTAAGTATTTGTATTCTTTCACCCAGCTTGGTTTCAAATCGCCTGATCTTTGTATTAGCTAAAACGTCTTCTTTAGTTTGGTATTTAAAATAATTCATAGTGGCAGTCTTGGTAAAATAAGAGTTCGTTCAATAAACAAACTTACATCTTGTAGTAATTATTAATACCAATTTCTTTTCTAAATGCATGAATAACATAAGTAGTTGGGTGTTATCGTCATTTAAGCTATGGGCAACATCCTTGCGTCGCACTCTTGTACAAAAAATCTTTGCGCAGCTTCCTCTTTACAACTTTTAATCAGCATGACCCCCGCACTGAACAGAGCAAAACAGAAATAAACGCCCTACCATTTATAAAATCATTTAAATATGTTGTACTTGTCAACCTACTTTGAAAAAAGTTTTAAGACACATGAGCGAAATAAACAGGAAAGAAATAGTAGAATTGGTAACACAAGCCCATAACCTTGTTGAAAAAGCTTACCTCGCGAATCCAGCAGTACCCAATAGCGAAGAATGGTTGAATAAGCGGCGACTGCTTCTCGCAGACCTCTCACTACACCTTACAGATGCCTGCGTAAAGGAAGAAATGAACATTGAAAAAATAAAACGATACCTCTACTCTATCCTAATTATTGCTGATGATTTTGCACCCGACGCCGGACTTAAAGAAACTGCAGAAAAAGTATTACCAGCCAAACCAATTTCACTAAATGCTTAAGTAAGATCCCGGCTTAAGTACTTCGAAAAATCAGGAACAGTTACAACATAATCGTCCTTCATTAATTCTGAGTGGAGAATAAAATCAGCAGTAGTTCTGTTGTTGGCAATTATAATATTCCATGCTACTGCAAGTCGTAATAAAGCCTTTACATCACTATCATGCGGCTGCGCTTCCATTGGATCCCAAAAGAAAACGAGGAAGTCCAGCTTCCCCTCTGCAATCATAGATCCTATCTGTTGATCCCCACCAAGAGGGCCACTAAACAAAGTATTGACGGGTAAGCCTAATCTTTCGCTGATCATTTTTGCAGTGGTGCCGGTGCCAAATAATTCATGCTTGGCTAAGACATCTTTATTGGTCAAGCACCAATCCGAGAGGTCTTTTTTCTTTTTATCGTGGGCCACCAGTGCAATTCTTTTTTCCACCGCAAGTTTCCGTTGCTCTGCCATATATTCTTATTATGGCTTTAAGGATAGGAAAAATTGTGCCGATGAACTTGATCCTTCAAATCACATTATTAGAGCAATGTAACTAAACATGAATAGCGAGTAATTTAGGCGAAATACCTAATTTGCTTTTACTAATCTAACTTATATGATAGCCTCTACTCCACCCACGCCTTATTATGCAGTCATCTTCACTTCAATTAGAACAGAAGTAGGGGAAGGTTACGAAGCTACAGCCGGGCGAATGGCTGATCTGGCAAAAGAGCAACCCGGTTATTTAGGAGTAGAGAGTGCGAGAAATGAAATGGGCATTACAGTTAGTTATTGGAAGGATCTCGAGAGCATAAAAAAATGGAAACAGAATACGGAGCATTTAATTGCACAAGCTTCAGGAAGAAATAAATGGTACCAACAATACATGACAAGGGTTTGCCTGGTAGAAAGGGATTACGAATTTTAAATGCCAAACTTCTGAAAATTGTGGAACTGCCGTTAACGAACCGATCGCTGAACTTCTTGTAAAATCTGAAGAGTGCGACGCAAGCAAAGATTAATAGAAATACCAAAGCTTGTAACTAACTAATTACTTTACAATAAGACGAGTACCTTTTTGTAAACAGGTACAAATACAAAAAGCCGTCTTTTTGAGACAGCTTTATATATTAACCATGTTGGGCAAATTACTTAGTAGACAAGAAATCTTTGATCTTGTCTTTGTGTATGATAGCCTCTTTAAAGGTATACGCACCAGATTTTGGACTGCGTACTGCCTTAATAACTTTAGTATAGTTTTTTGCTTCCGCTGCTGCCTTTTGGTCTTTGGTCTTGATCGCGGTTTTAGCTGCTTTTGCCATTGTATATGAGTTGAGGAGTTGATTTGTTAATTAGTTGACTAGTTGAATACCTTTCAACTTATCAACCTATCAACTGATTACTTAATTTCTTTGTGTGTAGTTACTTTCTTAAGGTTCGGGTTGTATTTTTTCAACTCGATACGCTCTGGAGAGTTCTTCTTGTTTTTTTCAGTAATGTAGCGGCTTGTACCAGGAACGCTGGTAGTCTTTTGCTCGGTACACTCTAAAATCACCTGAACCCTGCTGCCTTTCTTTGCCATTGTATAAAGATTTTAGATGTTAGATTTTTTGTCCCTTAGCTCTCAGTTCTTTTACTACTGAAGCCAAACCATTCTTATTGATGGTACGTAATGCTTCAGAAGATAACTTCAAAACGATCCAACGATCTTCTTCAGGAAAATAAAAACGCTTTGTTTGTAAATTTGGTAAAAAACGACGTAGGGTCTTAATGTTTGAGTGAGAAACCTTATGACCTACCATTGGCTTTTTACCTGTTACCTGACATACTCTAGCCATGATTAATTTTTTTTCGGAGTGCAAAGGTCAGGAAAAGAAGGGAATAATCAAAACTTAAATGCTATTATTTCGTAAAATTATCCACACAATTGTAAATAAAAAAAAATCGCCGCCAAAAAAGAAGAATTTATCCACTTGTGATAGGGCAAATATATTCTGGATTTCTGTTTTTCATACTTAAATTTGCACCATAAAACTTGAAATGCATTTTCTTAAACTCAATCTCGACTTTTTAGATCACCCCTGTTCCTAGTTGCTCTTACCATTCTGCCTGCATTTTATTTTATTACAATCCTTAACATTATGACCACAAATACGCTTGGGGCTACTGCTGCCTCCTACCTTGCTTTAGAAGAAAAATACGGCGCACATAATTATCATCCACTTCCGGTGGTGCTAAACAAAGGCGAGGGAGTTTTTCTTTGGGACGTTGACGGCAAGAGGTATTACGACTTCTTAAGCGGGTACTCTGCGGTTAACCAGGGCCATTGTCATCCCAAAATTATTGCTGCACTGGTTGAACAAGCGCAAAAGCTTACGTTAACCTCACGAGCTTTTCACAACGATCTTTTGGGCGAGTACTCTAAATACGTAACCGAATATTTTGGCTACGATAAAGTCTTGCCTATGAATACCGGCGTCGAAGGAGGTGAGACAGCTATTAAACTAGCCCGACGTTGGGGTTACGTAAACAAGAGAATTGCCGACAACCAGGCAAAGATCATTTTTGCCGAAAACAATTTCTGGGGAAGAACAATGGCCGCGATCTCCTCTTCTACCGACCCAAGTAGCTACAAAGGCTTCGGGCCCTACATGCCTGGTTTCTCTGTTGTACCCTATAATAATTTGCCTGAGCTTGAGAAAGCTTTCCAAGATAAGAACGTGGCGGCTTTTATGGTGGAGCCCATCCAGGGCGAGGCTGGAGTTGTGCTTCCTGATGAAGGTTACTTAAAAGGCGTAAGGCAGTTGTGTAACGAGTACAATGTGTTGTTTATAGCTGATGAAATTCAGACGGGTCTTTGCCGCACAGGTAAAATGCTGGCATGCGATCATGAAAACGTTCGTCCCAATATCTTAATCCTGGGTAAAGCTTTAAGTGGCGGTGTGCTGCCTGTTTCTGCAGTACTTGCTGATGATGAAATAATGATGAACATAAAGCCGGGAGAACATGGTTCAACTTATGGTGGCAATCCTTTGGCTTGTAAAGTTGCAATGGCAGCACTGCAAGTTTTAAAGGATGAAAAGATGTGTGAGAATGCGGAGAAAATGGGCCAGCTATTGCGCCATGAATTACAAAAGCTTCAATCCCCTATTATAAAGACTGTTCGGGGAAAAGGCCTGCTTAATGCCATTGTAATTGAGCACGAAAACGTGAATGCTAGCCAATTGCTTTGCCTTGAACTAATGAAAAACGGCCTTTTAGCAAAGCCTACTCATGGGGACAAGATTCGTTTCGCCCCTCCATTGCTTATTACCCAAGCGCAGGTTTTGGAATGCGTAGGAATTATTAAACAATCACTCCAGGTGCTTTCTTAGGGTTGGTAGATTCTTTTGTTACGAGCATTTGTTAGTAATGATTCTTCGTTGCGTCGCACTCTTGTGCGGTAGTGCTAGTGGCAACGATTAAGAGTTACCTGGCTTAATTCCCGATCGCTTCAACGGTTGCTCCTACTGATATACTTGATAAGGCTTCATGATAAGTACACTCACCGTCCTTAATTAATAATAATTGTGGTGATTGGTGCTCAACGTCAAATTTTTCGGCTATTGAGTCCGATAGAGCCCTATGCTCGAGCAGATCCAGAAAATAAACTGAGTTAACGCCCTTTAGATCGTCGGCTTCCGCCTCGAACCTGCTTCGGGCTCCTTTACTTATTGGGCAGGTAGTATTGTGCTTAAAAATAATTGTGTAACCTTTTGCTGATTTAATTTCATCTAATTGCGCGGCCGTTTCTAGTGGTACATATTCCATAAAATGATTATTAGTACATTGTTACTAATACCATTCCAAAGCGGTACCATTAGTTCTGTTCGCGTTAAACTGGCTGCTTTCTAAACATTTTGCTAAGCCATTCGTACAATTCGGGGTGCTTCTCATGTAAGAGATCGGGCCTTTCAAAAAAATACTCTGAAACAACAGCAAGAAATTCTGCTTCATTAGTAGCACCATATGGATTTATGTCTGATTTATTTTCCAGGATCTCACTGATCTTACTTCTTATTAATTTCATCCAGGGCGAAACATATTTCGCTGGAATAAGCGTTTCCGGCACTCCATCTACGGCGCCATCTGTCTTGTCTATCAGGTGCACAAACTCGTGTATGGCAGTATTGTTCTTACTTGCTTTATTTAAGAATCCTTGTCTTAGTTCATGCTTCGATAGCACCATTACGTTCTGGTACGGCCCATCTCCTACCAAACCTAGTGTTGTTCGCTCATCACCTTCCTGTTTAAACTTTTCATCAAATGAATCGGGGTATAATAATACTTCATTGAGGTTAATATACTCCCAGTCAGTAAAACTGAAAATTGGAATAATGGCGCTGCTAGCTACTAGGAGTTCATCCAATCTTTCAACTTCTACATTAACACCTGTTATTCTTGTTGACGTTAAAAAATGTTGAAGTCTTTGTTCAAACTCAAGCCGTTTTTCGGGGCTTAACTGTTCATAAAAAACAACATACTCCTCCAATGTTTTTCGATCATCTTCAGTTAATTCGCCAACAACTTTAATTGGTACCCTTTCCCGTTTTCTTAGAAATACTGCATAAAACAACAAAGCAACAGCAGCAACCGCTATAAGAACAAGTACAATTGTTTCAACCATGAATTGAAAATAGGTAGAGTTAGGTAATTAGCATTCAAAGTAGGTTAAGATGTAGTTCGACCTGCTATGAGATAACAAACGTTTAGCTGCATTATAGGAGAAAGTACAAGTGAGTGACACAACGATGATGAGCAAGGAGCGAATGATGGCAAAATGAAAATGTAAAAAGTAAAACGAGGACATGTTCACTTTTGAATTTTGACTTTTGACTTTTTACTTATCTTCCTTTTTCATTTACATTATCTATGACCATCAATGCAGCTCGCCTCCAATCTCATTTCGAAGCCATGTCGTTAATTGGCAAATTGGGTGAGACAGGAACTTGTCGCCCTACCCTTACCAAAACAGAAATGGAAGCTTTTAAACTAGCATCGAGTTGGATGTTGGAAGCAGGCATGACCACACGAATAGACAACTTTGGAAACCTGGTAGGAAGGTTGGAAGGAACGCATCCCGAACTGCCTGTTTTAATGATGGGCTCTCACCTGGATAGCCAACCTTATGGCGGACGATTTGATGGTGTTGCCGGTGTATTAACAGCCATTGAAGCCGTAACAAAACTTACCGAACAAGGCATTAAACCCCAGCGAACCATAGAAGTTATCTCGTTTGCCGATGAGGAAGGATGGCGCTTCAATAAAGGCTTGTTTGGAAGTCGTGGAATTCTTGGCCGTCTTGAAGAAGGCGAACTTGACCGAACAGATAAAGAAGTCATTACACGTAGGAAGGCGCTTATAGATTTTGGCTGCGACCCTGATAAATTTAAAGAAAGCGAATATGCGCCCGGCAGTATCCATTGCTTCCTGGAGTTGCATATAGAGCAAGGCCCCGTGCTAGACCTTGCCAATAAACCTATTGGTGTTGTTTCTGGTATATCCGGCCCACTGTGGTGGACGGTAAAGCTTAAGGGAATGGCTGGTCATGCAGGCTCTGTGCCTATGCCTATTCGCCAGGATGCCTTGGTAGGTGCTGCTGAAATTATTCTTGCACTCCGACACATTGCTACCCAAATACCTGGCGCACCCACTGTTGGCACCGTGGGTACTATGAATGTTTTTCCCGGAAGCCGCAACATTATCGCCGAAGACGTGGAGTTTACTGTTGACCTTCGTGATATTGACCTCAATCGTCGCAACACTTACGAAGCGCAACTACGCGGACAGATAGAAGCTGTTTGCCGCAAACACAATCTTACTTATTCCATTACCGAAGACTGGAACAGCGAACCGCGCTATTGCGCCGATTGGCTCAAACAAATCATCCATGCTCAATGCACCCACCTTAACCTCGATGCCCCTGAACTTATGAGCGGACCTTTCCACGATGCCATGGCGCTTAGTTATGCCACCGATTACGCTATGATCTTCGTTCGCTGCAAAGACGGCATCAGCCACAACCCTTTAGAGTTTGCTTCTTACGAAGATTTAGCGCTGGGTGCAGAGGTGTTGTATGGGACGATGGTGGAGGTGTTGGGGAGAGAGGTGTAGCCGCATTCGTCAACCTGCTGATTTGAATTATTACTGGTTGAGTGTGTGGAGGGTTTTTTATGTAGCCGGCATTTGTATTTCATTGCGTCATCGTTGCGTCGCACACTTGTACTTTTTGTAGATCATTCTGCCGAAAACCTCCTAAAGGCGCTTTTGATTTTTGCAAAAAGTTTGGTTGTGCAACTATCATCCCAACATTACAGGTTTCTTGCATGCGATTTGCACTTAATATATTACACATATAATAAATGCATGCAAAATGAACTTTTAGAGGAAAAACCTCTACTCCTTGTTTTTCCTCACAATGTAATGGCCCATTATCTACGCTGCATTCAGCTGGCGAAACGGCTACAGCCGCAGTTTAAAATAAAATTCCTTTATTCAAAACGCTATGCTTCATATGTAAACTCTGCAGGTTTTGAAACATTTGACGCCACCACCCTCGATGCGGATAAAGTTCAACAATGCATGGAGTGCTTCGATTTCTCCTGGCTTAATGAAAGGGACCTTTCAATGATATATAGAGACCAGGTAAAAGTAATTAACGACTTAAAGCCAGTGGCAGTGCTTGGTGATATGGCACCAACCTTAAAAATGGCTGCAGAAAAAACGGGTGTTTTCTACTGGTCGATTATTAATGGTTATATGAGTAGGTATTACGCGTTTGTGAGAAGAATGCCGAGGCGCTATCCTTTGTATAAACTTTTTAATCTTTTGCCGACATCGCTTTACTCCTACTTTACTAATGTGGGTGAGCATATCTACTTTCATGATATTCATCGCCCGTTTAGTAAAATACGTAAACGTGGCGGCCTTGCTACGAAGCATTCTTACATGCAGGAGATGGAAGGAGATCTAAATCTAATATGCGATCTGCCAGAAATATTCCCTCAAAAAGAATTGCCCGAGAATTACCTTTTTACTCCTCCTTTATTTCAGGAGATAAACAATAATAACGAGTCTATTATTAGCAAGCTTGACCCAAAAAGGAAGACGATATTGATTAACATGGGAAGCACCGGCAATTGGAAGAAAGTTTCGTTTATAAACAATGTACAATACCAGGAGTACAACATTGTAACGGCAGGCGATACTGACAAGATCATTAACGGGGTAAATGTTTTCTCCTACCCTTTTGTAAATAATAGCCACCTGTTTAATCTTGTTGACCTGGTTATTTGTCATGGTGGAAACGGAACTTGTTACCAGGCCTTAAGTCATGGCATTCCAGTGTTAGCTCTTTCCACTCATGTTGAGCAGGATTACAACGTCGACGGTTTGGAAAGAAGCCAACTAGGCATGAGCTTAAATGACATTAAAGAGCAAGATTACAAGCGCTTAATTGAACAATGGATCAGCAAAAAAGGGAGTTCTAACCTTGTGAACGTGAAGCAAAAAATTAACGAAGCAAACTTTAGCTTCGAGGGGTTAGTACGCACCATAACAAGCGAAACTTTACGTTATAAAAACTGTACTGTACTTAGGCTTAAGAATAGCAATAAGTGATTGAATTGAAGGTATACTCATTAAAGGGATGCCGAAAACAAATCAATTACTCTAGGTAAAGCAAGGTAAAAGATAATTAAAAAAATCAGGAGGTGGATGGTTTTGGGCAGATGTCATGTTAATCTTGTATTTATAATCAGATTAATATATTACTCACCTTCTTCATCTACAAGCTTTCTGGGAGTCTAAATATCTCTTACCGTGATGTGATTATTAAATGGAATTATTAGGTATGTAAAGCCCTCATTTATCAATATTTTTAAAAGGATTGTTAGTTTTCGTTCTCTATGTTAATGAGCCTGATCTTCCAGTTATTATCGGTTTGCTTTTTCCAGACAAAAGTGTAGGTGCCCGAGGATTTTGATGCTGGTTTTTGATGGGGCACTACATCAAGGGTCCACGTTCCGGCTTCGTAGCTAAGATTGTCGTCGGTTTCTTTGTCCTGCATGTTGATCTTTAAATTTTTAGTTACCTGCAGGTTTCTTCCAATCCATCGTGCACCAATAGAGTCTTTTCCTTTTAGTTTCAAACTACCACTGTTCATTACTACATCGTTGGCCATTAGAGTCATTAGACCGGCGGAGTCTCTGGTGTTCCAGCTAGTTGAAAATTTCGATGACAAGTCATTTAAGTTAGCAGTGGCGGAGTTTGGTGATGTAACAGGGGCCGCTTTACTTTCTCCACTAATTTCGTTGCAGGCGTAGGAAATGATTAACAAAGCAACCGTTAAGGCTGTGATTAATTTTCTCATTGTATTTGGTTTAAGTTGTTAATATACAACTATTTATACCATAAACAAAGTTATTAAATAAAACATTCGCTGATGCTGCTACACTGACAGAGGTTTGAAAGTACGGCTGGCCTGAAGTTGTAGTTTCCGGCAAACTAGGGTTGTCGTTGGAAAAGTTTCTGCTGTACCTGAAATAGAGGATGGCGGGAGGAAAAGCTGAATAATGCCTATGAGTACAAGAGTGCGACGCAAGGATGTTTTATAGTACTGCGAAAGCCTGGTCAAAAAAAAAAAAAACGGTTTGCAGACATTTACTGGTTGAGAGCTATTTGAGCCTAGGGGAGGAAACTACTTGTTCGATGCAATAACCCGTGATTGTACCGGCTGTCTGATTAGTTGAGATAACACTTTAACTGAAGTAAATGGTGTTTGAATAATGTTTCCATTAGGCAGTTCGGCCAGGTAGCCTTTTCCATTAACGGCTAATGGCAGAAGGGGTGTATTGGCAGCTACTGAAATACCGTCCTGTGTTTTTTGCGTTTTAATCAGCTTTAAGTAACCAGCAAGATTTTTGGCCGGTACTGCAGGCGCTGTTTTAATACTTTGGTTTACAAATGGCAAAGGGTTTACAGGCCCATCAGAAGTATACACGCCAAAATGAAGATGCGAAGCGGTGTGTATTGCATTGCCGGTGTTGCCAACTAACCCAATCGTTTCTCCTTGTTTTACCTGCTGCCCTTCACGCACCATCTGCTTGTGGAGATGGGCATAATAAAGTGAGGTGTTTTTGCCGTTTACCCTTATCCAGACAACCTTGCCCCCAAGACCTCCCTCTTTTACACCTGTAACTACACCGTCTGCAGCTGCCACCAACGGCGTGAGTTTAGGCGCAAAAATATCAATGCCTTCATGTAATCTTTTTCCACCATCGCGATTGGCTCCCCAAAAACTGCCTACACTCGCCCTGGTGCCGGAAACAGGAAAGCCTAAAGATGGGCCAACAGCGACTGATAATTTATATTCGCCTTTGTGGTACAATTGAGGTTGCAAACGTAAAAAGTAAGTGCCTGTTTCGTTTACATCGAAACTAAACTGATTGCTTGCGGTATCGGCTGAAAGGAGGTGCTCGTTATTGTTCTTTTGTTTATAGAGATCGGCGAATATAACGAAGGAAGCAGAAGCTTTTTTATCAAGCGTGAAGGTGATACGCTCACCAAAGTTTGCTTTAAATTTTAATCCTAATGCCCTTGGTTTGTCTGGATGGAAGTATCCGATTTGGCGGTATGGTAACTCAATGCTTTGTGCATCGTCTAATGCCCTTTTAGAAACGGCGATCCACTCCCGTCCTGCGGGTGTTTCATCAATATCCTTTTTGTCTAATTTTTTAGAATACTTTTCGTGCGGCGTCTTGGCATCGAAAATGTTTTTTACTGATTTGCACGACGTGCCAACTAAAGCTACCAGTAAGAGGAAGGGTACAAAATTTTTCATCTAGCCCGCCCTTTAGCAAATGTTAAGCCGGAGAAAGTGAAATAATTACTAAGGTGTGGACTACTTTCTGGTTGAAATCTTAAAGAATGGAGATGAGGGATTGGTTAAGAACGAAGATCTGCTGTATAAAACTAGAAGCCCTTATTGTACGCGTATGATGAAAAGGCAAGCACACCAAAGTCGCTTTTGTTACTGGCAATACTTTTTTGGTTGTTTGGGGAATGCTTCTGACGGGACTTCGTAATATCCTCGTGCAACACTATATCCTTTGTTTCGAAATTGTACCTGAAGGTAACAACTCGCTCCCACTGCCAGGCACCGCCAATACTATGTTCAACGGTAATTAAATTGCCTTTAATGGATACACTTTGATAGGGGTCCCCAAACACGCCTCCGCAGTTTGCGCATAGTACAACGCTGTCGTTCCTAGCTACAAGTTCAAACTTATTCTTTGCTGCGCCTTTTAAGAGAATTAAAGGCCTTTCGCCGTTTGGGTTCGTATTTTCATTTATGCTTTTGAGGACAATTAGGTAATCTCTAAAGCCGTCTGCATTAAAGTCTCCTGATGCGGTATCAAAAATCCTGTAACCTTCAGGTATAAACTCTTTGATGTTTGGATATTTTGCACCGCCTTTAGCGTATAAGTTGGTGGAGGCTAATGAGAGAGTAAGACTAAATAAAATAATTGCAATGGCAGGAGTAGAGGTTCTATACATAGCATTAGTTTTATCGTTAGTTCTACTGCTCTTTATGTCCGTCTCGGAACAGGATCGATATTATAATGACATGGCCATTACGGGAATAGTTGCATTTTGGGAAAAGTGTGAACAAGAAAAGTGAATGAGGTTTATCGTATAGCTAACCAGAGTAGGAAAGTCAAACCAGGGTAAGATGAAGCACGAAGCAGGAGTTATAGCGAACACGGCCGGACCCTAAATGGGAATGTAGTATTGCGTTCCGAAGGAAGTGCAGAAGTAAATAAACTGTGTTTTGATTTCCGTTGTTCGCAGCTCGTAAGAACCTCGAACAACAGAGATCTTTTATAGAG
>JAQBNN010000153.1 GCA_028288505.1 Segetibacter sp.
AAAATTATGGCTGGAAGATTAAAGAAGAACATTTGAAAACCTATGTAATGAATAAGTATATTTAAGAATGGGTTTTTTGCACGATAGGATTTATAAAAACTTGCCAGTACCACTTCAAAACCTTGCAATATCTGCTTTCGGAGTTATGTGGCACAACCGTCGTTTTGGTGGCGTTTTTAAAAAAGCTTACCCTGCTTTTAAAGCAAGAGAAGGTTACACTGCTGAGCAATGGAAGGAATATCAAACAAAGCAATTTCAAAAAATACTGCTGCATGCTTTTCAAACTGTTCCTTATTATAGGTCAGCTTTAACCCAAGCTGGTTTTTCAGAATCTACCATTAACAACTTCACACTCGACCAACTTGATTCAATTCCTGTCCTCGAAAAGGAGACTTTAAGAAGATTTGGCAACAGTACACTTCTTTCAGACAAAAGGGAACGGGGTGGTTCTTTTTATAGCAGCAGTGGAAGCACCGGTACGCCTACAAATATCTTGTATTCATTCCCCATGCATCAACGGCTCTCAGCTTTATACGAAGCAAGAGTAAGAAATTGGGCAAGCGTATCCAGGCACGATGCAAGGTGCATGATCGGCGGAAGAAGGATAGTTGCTGAAGGCGAATGCAATCCTCCATATTATCGCTACAACATAATAGAAAAGCAGTTGTATTGTTCTGCTTATCACATTAGTGCCGGTACTGCAGCCGGGTATCTTCAGGGAATAAAAGATCACAACGTTAAGTATATGGTTGGCTATGCTATGAGCAACTATATACTCGCACGATTTATAAAACAAGCCGGGCTAAAAGCGCCTAAAATGAAAGCCGTTCTCACCAGCAGCGAAAAGCTTACTCCTGAGATGCGCAGGCTTATAAGCGAGGTTTACGACTGCAAAGTTTACGATGCATGGAGCGGCGTTGAATGGTGTGGCCTGATATCGGAGAATGAACATGGCCAATTATTAATAAGCCCTGATGCCGGCTATGTTGAAATATTAAAACCTGATGGAACACCTGCAGGACCAGGGGAAGAAGGTGAATTGGTCTGTACCGGTTTTCTAAATTATGATCAGCCGCTTATTCGTTATAAGATTGGTGACATCGTAAGGTTGAGTGAAGATCAAAGAGCTTTATGTGGCCGTAACTTTACTGTTGTTGATGAAATAATAGGTCGTTCGGAAGATGTAGTTGTGGGCCGGGATGGAAGAGAAATGGTGCGCTTCCACGGCATTTTTATTGGCCTTGATAATGTAATTAAAGCCCAGGTTGTGCAGGAAGATTACGAGCATTTTACCATCAACGTACTTACGTATGGCCTTACCAGCTCCGAGAAAAATTTAATAAGGCAACGTATGATAAGCCAACTCGGAAGTATAAGCTTAACCATTAACGAAGTAACCGATATTCCAAGTGGACCGAATGGTAAATTCAAAGCAGTAATATCGAAAATAGAAAGGGAAGTGGTTAACGAAGCGTAGTTCTTTTATTGACCAATCTTCAGTAATACTATTTCACTTTCGTTGCGTCGCACTCTTGTACTTTCTGTTCTCTTTGCAACAATACGCAACCAATTCATTTCAACGTTAATCATCTATCAGTGTTGCTGCTAATCGGTTGTGTTATCATTTGTAACGGTACTTTTAGTACCGATTGATATTTATACTTTGTAAGCTAAGGCACAACATAAGAAAAGAATAGTAGTAGCACAAAAGATGAACGGATTGCGACGCAACGATGCTAAAACAGGGTTATTAGCTGGTACCAAAAGAAGCTAAGAAATAATAAGGATAGCCTCATGTATTCGTTCTCCCCGATATTCTCTTATGAAAACCTTGTCGAAAAAAATTTTAATTGTTGGCCTATTTTTATCGGAGAAGAACCGGCGAAAAATTTTAAGAACGGCTGCAGACCAATTAGCTGAGTTACTTACTAAACATAATATTCCTGTAATCACGGTATCCGTTCTTGTAAATCCTGTTGGACGTTTTATAGATACCATCACTAAAATTATCAGTCATTCCTCTCACTATAATATTGGTATTGTTCCGTTGTACGGCGGGCTTAAAAGTTATGTTTGGGAAAGCATCAGTACCCGGACTATGAAACTTTTGGGTAAGAAAACTGTACTGATTGTACATGGCGGAAGTATACCGGTAAGAATGAAAACGGAAAGTAAGAGGTACTTAAAATCTTTTAAAAGAGCTGACGTAATTGTGTGCCCGTCGAACTATATAAAAAGTTGTTTAAAAGAGTATAACATTGAAAGCGTACTGATAGAAAATGTTTTAAACCTCGCTGAATATACATTCCATCCTAAAGAAACATTTAAGCCAACCATTTTTTGGATGCGTACATTAGAAGACATTTATAATCCTGAGATGGCGGTACGGGTAGGAGCGTTGCTTGCTGCAAAATACTCGGACTTTAAAATGGTGATGGCAGGTTACGACCGGGGTTCTCTTACAATGGTAAAAGAACTTGCGCAAGAAAAAGGTATTGCTAATAAAATTGAGTTTCCAGGTTATATTACTAAAGAGCAAAAGAATAAATACGCGGCAGAGCTGGACATTTATATCTGCACAAACAGGATAGATAATGCACCGGTTTCGTTGGTTGAAATGATGGCCATGGGACTTCCTGTTGTTACAGTAAACTCTGGTGGAATTCCTTTTATGGTTACCGACAATTACAATGGGCTCGTTGTAAATCTTGATGATGATGAAGCCATGGCGAATGCAA
Organism: Segetibacter sp.; assembly: GCA_028288505.1. Lineage (GTDB taxonomy): Bacteria > Bacteroidota > Bacteroidia > Chitinophagales > Chitinophagaceae > Segetibacter. Next base: position 2,739 of record JAQBNN010000153.1, read on the forward strand.
TTATTGCTATTGTAGAAAACCCTGCATTAGGAAAAAAGTTAGTTAATAACGGCCTAGCTTACAGTAAGCAATATGATGAACAACCCGTATTGCAAAAATGGAAAAACGTTTTTGAACAGCTTGAGAAAAACTAATACCGGAAAGGTTAGAAGTTATCATTTATTTTGCCGCTATTAAGCGGTTCGACTAATACGTATGAGGAAACTAAAATTTGCATTGGTAGGCTGTGGGCGAATAGCGCAGCGGCACGCAGAGCACATTAATAATAATGGTGTTCTTGTTGCCGTTTGCGATGTCGCAAAAGATAAAGCAGAATCTTTGGGCGTAAAGTACGGAGCAACTGTTTATACTGATATCGATGAATTGCTTAAAAATGAGAAGGAGATTGATGTAGTTTCAGTATGCTCTCCAAATGGTGTGCATGCAAGCCATAGCATTAAAGCTTTACGCGCAGGCTTTCATGTATTATGCGAGAAGCCAATGGCTATCAACGTACATGATTGTGGAGAGATGATTAAGGAAGCGGAGAAGGCCAATAAGCGCTTGTTTGCGATTAAGCAAAACCGTTTCAACCCACCGGTTGCTGCAGTAAAAGAGGCAATTGATAAAGGTATTCTCGGTAAAATTTATAGCATCCAGTTAAGTTGCTTTTGGAATAGAAACGCAGACTATTATGAGAATAGCTGGAAGGGCACGAAAGACCTTGACGGAGGAACATTGTACACGCAGTTCAGTCACTTTGTTGACCTTTTATATTGGATGATTGGCGATGTAAAAAGAGCGTTTGCATTAACGGGAAACTTCGCTCATAAAGGCATCATCGACTTTGAAGATACAGGTGCAGTTGCTTTAGAATTTTATAATGGTGCAATCGGAACTATTAATTATACCGTTAATAGTTACAATAAAAACATGGAAGGTTCACTGACCATTTTTGCAGAGAAAGGAACTATAAAAATAGGTGGCCAATATTTAAATGAACTTGAGTACCAGAATATTGAAGGGTTCGAATTCAAAGACCTGCCTATAGGCAATAAAGCAAACAACTATGGCAACTATGTTGGTTCAATGAGTAACCACGATAAAGTTTACGAGAACCTTGTTGATGTTTTATTAAATGGTAGTTCTATTTCTACAAACTCTTTCGAAGGCTTAAAAACTGTGGAAATAATTGATAAGATTTACCAGTCATCAAAACAGTTAAGCGCTCAGTAATGTCAGCACAACCGATACTATTACAAGCCGGAATAAAAGACGTTGCATTTGGAGAAAATGTAAAAGTTGTACAACCTGTAAACCTCTACGGTTGTAGCATTGGCAACAATTGTTTTATCGGGCCTTTTGTAGAGGTTCAAAAAGATGTAACAATTGGAGATAAATGCAAAGTGCAAAGCCATGCTTTTATCTGTGAATTAGTAACCATTGGCAACAATTGTTTTATTGGACACGGTGTAATGTTCATCAACGATGTTTTCGCAACAGGTGGACCAGCACAAGGTAAAAAAGAGCTTTGGAAAAGTACAACCATCGGCAACAACGTTTCCATTGGTAGTAATGCAACTATTTTACCAGTCGAAATTTGCAATGATGTTGTTATAGGCGCTGGTTCAGTAGTAACAAAAAATATTTCAGTCCCTGGAATATACGCAGGTAATCCTGCGAAGTTTTTAAGAACAATTCAATAACCAAAATAAGAATGACTGTACCTTTTGTAGACCTGAAAGCTCAGTATCAATCAATCAAAGAAGATATAGATAAAAGCATTGCTTCAGTAATTGAAGAAACTGCTTTTGTTGGTGGTAAATATGTAACTGCTTTTGAAGAAAGCTTTGCAGCAATGTATGGAGTTAAACATTGTATAGGTGTTGCCAATGGCACCGACAGTTTATACATCTTAATGAAGATGCTTGGCATTGGTGCCGGCGATGAAGTAATAACAGTAGCAAATAGCTGGATCTCCAGTTCAGAAACAATAACACAAACAGGAGCTAAGCCTGTATTTGTTGACATGGATCCTGAATATTATTCTATCGATGAAAAGCAATTAGAAGATAAGATTACAGCTAATACAAAGGCAATTATCCCTGTTCACTTGCAAGGCCAAATGTGCGAGATGGACACCATTCTTGCTATTGCCGAAAAGCATAACATTCCTGTTATTGAAGATTGCGCCCAGTCACACTTCTCCCTATATAAAGGAAAGAAAGCTGGCACAATGGGTATTGCCGGTTCATTCAGTTTTTATCCCGGTAAAAACCTGGGTGCTTACGGCGATGCAGGTGCTATAATTACTAATGATGATACCCTTGCTGAAAGATGCAGGTTATATTCCCGGCACGGGGCCGCTATTAAGCACAAGCACGTAATGGAAGGTATTAACTCAAGGCTCGATAGTTTGCAAGCAGCTATCCTTTCTGCCAAGCTTCCTAATATTTTAAAATGGACAGAGCAAAGGCAAGCAAATGCGAAATACTACGATAGCATTCTTGCGGGTATCACTCAAGTTATAACTCCGAAAGTAAGACCTGAAACCTCACATACTTACCATTTATACGTAGTAAGAGTCGAGAGGAGAGATGGGTTAATTGCCTTTTTAAAAGAGCGGGGAATTGAAACAGCCATACACTATCCAACTCCTTTACCTTTTCTACCTGCATATGCTTACCTTGGTCATCAGCGTCACCACTTTCCTGTTTCGCACGAGTATATGAACCAAATTCTTTCATTGCCAATGTATCCTGAGTTAACAAAGGAAATGATGGACTACACTGCAGCAAGTATAAAAGAATTTTACGCCCGATGACCCTTTCCATAATCTGTCCTACGCTAAACGAAGAAAAATACATTGCGCAAACGCTTGAAAGTTTCATGGCGCAGCAGTGTAATTCATTCAAGCTCGAAATTCTTATTTGTGATGGAATGTCAACCGACAGAACGCGAGAAATTGTAGAAGCTTATGTTAGAAGCTCAGCAAATTTTAGGTTGATAGATAATCCAAACCGCAAAACACCTTTTGCATTTAATGAAGGTTTGAAGGCAGCATCAGGTGAGTACGTAGCAATTCTTGGTGCCCACACTCAATACAACGATAACTATTTACAGGTTTGTTACGACGAATTAATAAGGTCAGGCTCCGTAGGTTGTACCGGCCGTGTAATAACCAAAGCAGCCTTTAATAATTTTGAAGCAAAGCTTGCCGAATGGGTTATGCTAAGCACTTTCGGCGTTTCCACAGCATCATTCCGGGCCACTCGCGAAGGATATGTACACTCCGTAAACTTTCCCGTATTTAAAAAGCAGCCGTTGCTTGATTTGGGCGGATACGACACCAAGCTCGAGCGTAACCAGGACAACGACATGAACCAGCGCCTTCTCGATGCTGGTCATAAATTATACTGTACCTGGAAGACAAAGTGTTACTACAGGCCGCCGGCTAACCTAAGAGCGCTCTTCAAGTATGCTTATAAAAGTGGCTTTTGGAATGCCAAGAGTTTTATGGTGCACTCAAGGTCAATGCGTCTTCATCACCTTATCCCTTTCTTCTTTACAACCGGGTTAATTCTAACCTTGGTTGGCGGCGTTATTGAAAACGTGCTAAACAACAGCTTTTACCTGCTCAGCTTGTTCGGCGCGGTTGTAAGTCTTCACTTGTTGGCCGGTATTGCCTTTGCTACCCGCTCGTTAAAGTACAATAACGATAGTCGTAAAATCGTTTTACCCTTTATCTTTTTCGCCTTTCATTTTTCCTATGGCTGGGGCACCTTAAACGGTTTTCTTAAAGGCAAAAAGTCGTAAGTTTTTTTCGATACCGACATCAGTTTTCATAGCATCATCGTTGCGTCGCAATCACTTTATCTGTAAATCATTTATCAGCTTAAGTATCAGTTACTATCCTGTTTTAAAATATTAATCTGCCTCATAATCCAAGCTTAATAATGAAAATCTCCTTCGCTCCGCCTTTTATTGATGACGATGTAAAGAATGAAGTTATAAGTGCTTTAGAAAGCGGTTGGATAACAACCGGCCCTAAAGTAAAGGCCCTTGAAGACGCTACAGCTAAATATGCAGGCATTGAAAATGTGCTGTGTGTTAACTCTGCTACGTCAGCTTTAATGCTTGTACTACACTGGCTAGGCATTGGCGATGGCGACGAGGTAATTGTTCCTGCATACACTTATTGTGCTACCGCCTTAGCAGTAATGCACGTAGGTGCAACGCCGGTTATGGTCGACATACGGGAAGACTTTAATATTGACCCTGCAAAAGTTAAGGCCGCCATCACATCAAAAACCAAAGCAATTATTCCTGTTGATTTCGCAGGTTGGCCTTGTGATTATATTGCACTAAACGAAGTGGTAAACGACGAGCAAATAAAGTCTGCTTTTAAACCAAAAGGAACAATACAGGAGCAACTAGGAAGAATTGCGATAGTTGCTGATGCAGCTCACTCTTTCGGAGCCTCCTACAATAATAAAAGAACAGGCAGTCTTGCTGATATTACCGTGTTCTCGTTCCATGCTGTAAAAAACCTAACTACTGCTGAAGGTGGAGCGATTTGTATTACAATGCCTGCACCTTTTAATAATGCTGACATTTACAAAACGCTCAGACTTTGGAGTCTTAACGGGCAAACCAAAGATGCCTTTACTAAAAGCCAGGCAGGCGGTTGGAGATACGATATTGTTTATCCCGGTTTTAAAATAAATATGCCTGATGTGTGCGCAGCTATTGGCCTTGCACAAATAAGAAAGTACGACGAGTCAATTTGGAAAGAAAGACAACGTGTTTTTGATTTCTTTGATAAGTCGTTTTCTTCAAAGTCATGGGCACAAATACCGCCTTATAAAAAAGAAGGCAACACTTGTAGTTACCACCTTTACCCGCTGCGTATTAATAACTTTACTGAACAACAACGAGACCAGGTTATCGAAAAAATAACCGAAGCTGGTGTTGCAGTAAACGTGCATTTTATCCCGCTCCCATTACTCTCCATCTTTAAGCAAAGAGAATACCAAATGGATAATTACCCTGTTGCATACAACAATTTTGCCCGCGAAATTTCACTTCCCATATATCCGCAACTTAACAATAATATGTGTGAGTACATCGTTAGTACAGTTATTAAAGCGGTGGAAGAAGTAGGCGTATAATGGATGCAATAAGAATTATAGACTGGACGTTTGCTCTGTTGGGTTTAATTATATTATTACCGGTGTTTTTAATAATTGCTACTATCATTAAGCTTACTTCTAAAGGTCCTGTTTTTTACAAGCAAATACGCGTAGGCAAAAATGGTAAAGACTTTAAACTTTACAAGTTTAGAAGCATGACAGTTAATGCTGATAAAAAGGGTTTGCTGACAGTAGGAGGCAAGGACAGTCGTGTAACGCCAATAGGATACTTTTTAAGAAAGTACAAGCTTGATGAACTGCCACAACTGATAAATGTTTTAGCAGGGGAAATGAGCCTTGTTGGCCCACGCCCCGAAGTGAGGAAGTATGTTGATCTGTATACAGCAGAACAAAGAGCTGTTCTTAATGTTTTACCTGGCATTACAGACAATGCATCTATCGTTTATAGAAATGAAAACGAATTATTGGCAACTGCTGATGATCCGGAAGCGTTTTACATAAGAGAGATAATGCCAAGGAAGATTGAACTTAATTATTCATATATACAGAACCGAAGCCTTAAAGCCTACTTTGAAGTAATATTTAAAACAGTAATAACTGCAGTTAAAGGAAAATAGTAGCGGAACTTTAAAGAGGTTGAGATAATATTGCACGATTTTGAAGGGTAACCTGAAGATGCCAGTAGTACTAACCGATGAAGTGATTGCGACGCAACGGTGATGCTATGTATTACTAGTGTTGGTATAAAAAGAATAATTAAACAATATGAAGATTGTGTATTACTGTTTTGGAACTTATTAAAATTAAAATACAAAGAGAAGGATTAATGTAGAACAAGCATTTAAAGCAACTTTTTCAAACAATTGGGCGTCTAAGTGTTGGAGAAGGTGTATTTGGCAAGAAACAAACTTTTTCTGGTGTTTGTTTCAAATACATGTTATACAGAACCGTACCTTATTATCCAAATATCCTATCCAAATAAACTTAAAGTTGTGAAGAACGTTCGGAAATTTTTACTTCGAAACAGAATAGCACCTAAGTGGCTGATCTTTCTTTTAGATCTTTCGATTTGCTGTTTTGCAATTGTTTATGCTAACTGCCTTCGCCTTAATTTCGATTTTACCTTAGTTACCCCTGCCAGTCTTGCTGATGATCTTGTTGCTACTATTATAATAAATTCTGTTCTTTTTTATATTTTCAGAACCTATCATGGTATAATTCGTTTGTCGGGTTTCCAGGAAGCGTTTCGCAGTATTTCGGCGGTTTTCTATTCCTTCTTTTTAATGTTGGTCTTAAACGTAGGACTGCGCTTACTTAATTTTCCTTCGTTCATACCTACTTCTGTACTTTTTATATATTTCTTTATTTCTTCTTTTGCAGTATTTGGCTACCGGTTATTAGTAAAGCATTTATACAGGTTAAGTGTAAACCAGGAAGAAAATATTCATGTTGTTATTTACGGCGCAGAACTTAATGGTTCGGTACTTAAGAAAACCATTGAGCAGACTTCTAATAACAGGTATAAGATCGTTGCCTTTATTGACGATGATGAGAACCGCTATGGCAAAACGATTGATAACATTAAGATCTACTCGTTTAGCCAGGTTAAGAATGTAATTAAGTCGTGGCAAATTAAGATGCTGTTTTTTGCAAGGGAAGATTTTGATCCTGCAAAAAAAAATCTGGTTGTTGATTACTGCCTTGAACATAGCATAAAGGTGATGAACATTCCACCAATGAAGGAATGGATCCAGGGTCACCTTAACATTAACCAACTTAAAGAAGTTCGGATTGATGAGTTGTTAGGCCGTCCCCAGATTAATTTAAATAACGAACATGTAATAAACCTGCTAAGAAATAAGAAAGTTTTAATTACCGGTGCATCAGGTTCTATAGGAAGCGAGTTGGCAAGGCAAATAGCTGCTATTCATCCGTATTCTTTAATTCTTTGCGACCAGACTGAGACAGGCCTATACGAGTTAGAGTATGAGCTGCAGAAGAAATACGGCTTAGGTAATAGCTTAAAAATTTACCTGGGTGACGTGAAAGATGAGAACAGTATGAATAGCTTGTTTGGCCAATACCTGCCTAACATTGTCTTTCATGCTGCAGCTTACAAACATGTTCCCATGATGGAAAATCATCCATCAGAAGCAATCAGGAATAACGTTCTCGGTACTAAAGTATTGGCTGATCTATCAGAATTTTATAACGTGGAGAGGTTTCTTCTTATATCTACAGATAAGGCGATCAACCCAACTAATGTAATGGGCGCCAGCAAAAGAATTGCAGAAATTTATTGCCAGTCTATTCAAAACAGGCTCACTGTGCCTTCTCCTGACCAAGGGATTATTCAGCTAACCCCTAGAAAGTCAAAAACGAAATTTATTACTACTCGTTTTGGTAACGTTCTCGGTTCTAATGGTTCGGTCATTCCTCGTTTCCAGGAACAGATTTCTAAAGGTGGCCCTGTTACCGTTACCCATCCCGACATTATTCGTTACTTCATGACGATACCTGAAGCTTGTTCTTTGGTATTAGAAGCCGTAACCATGGGAGAAGGTGGCGAGGTGTTCCTGTTTGATATGGGCGAACCGGTTAAAATTTTAGATCTTGCCCGCAAGATGATCAAACTTGCAGGACTAACGCCGGGCAAGGAAATTGATATTAAGTTTACCGGTTTAAGGCCTGGTGAAAAATTGTTTGAAGAACTTTTAAATAAGGAAGAAGAAGTAATTCCTACACATAATAAAAAAATACTTATTGCGAAAGTAATGGAGTATGATTATGAAAAAGTGACGAAGAGTATTGACAAGGTTATACAAATTTCGCTTGGCAATAGGGATGAAGATGTGGTGAAACAAATGAAGAGGATCGTTCCTGAATACATTAGCAATAACTCGATCTACGAGTCAATTGATGAAGAAATTCTTTCACCTACACTTTCATCTCATGGATAGTTTTAATTTTGCGTGAAGAATAGATTGAAAGATGTTTAAATTTTTTACTAAATCGGCCAGCGTTCCTGCCGATTTATCGTTTATAGGTGTTGATATGCATTCCCATCTTTTACCTGGTCTCGACGATGGGTTGAAGGAATTGGAAACAACAGTTGCGTTCATTAAAGACCTGCATGCGCTGGGTTATCGCAAATTAATTTGCACCCCGCACATACTCAGCGACCTTTACCCTAATAGCAAAGAAACCATTTTGCCAAAGCTCCAACTCGTTAGAGAAGCCGTGGCAAAAGCCGGCATTCCTATACAAATTGAAGCGGCTGCAGAATACATGGTTGATCATGAGTTTTCGGAGTTGATTCAAAACTCGAAAAAGGATGACCTACTCACTTTTGGTGAGAATTTTATTCTTATCGAAATGTCTTACCTCGCTGCGTCTCCCAATATCGAACAAACAATTTTCGACCTTCGCATGTTGCAACTCCAGCCAATATTCGCTCACCCCGAGAGGTATAGTTATTTCCATAAAAAGTTTGACCAGTACGAACGTTTTAAAGAGTTAGGTTGCAAGCTCCAGCTTAATCTTCTTTCTTTATCAGGCGGCTACGGTCCGGATGTAAAAAAGGTAGGCGAGAAGCTCGTAAAAGCAGGACTGATTGACTATGTTGGTACTGATATGCACCACGAACGTCACCTCGAAATGCTTAAAGATTTGGCGAGCAAAAAAGAGTTTTATACTTTGTTTGAAGACCTCGATATCCAAAATACAAACTTGTAGTTTCTATACACGCTCTAAACGTTGATTGGTTTTGGTACAAGCATTTGTAACAGCATCAACATCGTTGCGTCGCATTTCGTTCATCCGCATTACTACTATGATTCTTTTCCTGCTTTTTGTTGGAAAGAAGAAACTTACCACTGCTATATTCTGATGTCACAGAAATCTACTAATAGGATCTCCCTACAACTATATCAATAACGTCTCCTACAATTTCTCCCGGCACAATTCTCTCGCCTCAGCCCTTACACTCATCTCTCTACATTTATTTTCTACCTCAAAAAAAAGCTGCTGTTCTAACTCTAAATCTTCAGGGAATAATCTTTGTTGAATTACATAATTATAATATGAAATAAGAAAACATAATCATGAGTAAGTATATAACGCTCGTAGTAATATCTATTGGCCTTACAATAAGTAGTTCTGCTTGTCCCTTTTGCAACAAGCAAATAAATGAGGGCATTTACAATAGCCAATTCTATCCTAATCTAATCACTATGCTTTCGGCTTTTATAGTGCTGGGAGTGTTAGTTACTATTTTAACTGCATTATCTAATAAAAGACACACGTCGCGGCTTGCTGCTAATCCCGACAGGAAGATACTTTCTCCAGTTCCTCTAACAACCGCATCAATTGTTTTAGGTATAGGTTTAGGCGGCTTTGTTGATGGCATCGTACTGCACCAAATACTACAATGGCACGAAATGCTCTCTAATAAAATCCCCAACACCGAGTACGTGGGCAAAAGTGTAAATATGTTTTGGGATGGTATTTTCCATGCTTTTTGCCTCGTTGTAGTTTTAATTGGTGTTGTCTTATTGTGGCGGCTTCTCAGCAGAAAAGACGTTGACCGTTCTGGTAGATTGTTAGCAGGTGGCCTCTTGCTGGGTTGGGGCATATTTAATATTATAGAAGGTGTAATTGATCATCACCTTTTAAAGCTGCACAATGTAATGGAGCAATCTCCA
>JAQBNN010000165.1 GCA_028288505.1 Segetibacter sp.
CAAGGTTAGATAACAAGAGCCGTATGAAGTGAGAGCTTCACGTACGGTTCCGTGAGCGGCTCGGGCTGAAATGCCCTTGCCTACTCGACTTGTCAAGAAAAAAAAGTAAACAAGAGGACTGCATTTCCTTGCCACGAAGCAAGATGAAAGCCTCAACATCATTTTATACGAAGATTTTTTTAGCTCGTTGATGAAGTTCAATTTGTATGGCTTAAGGATCAGCCATAGTACTCTTGCAGGCAATCTTCAACTCTTTTATCGCTATAAGGCAAATAAGATCTGTTTAAAAAGCCGAACGAAGTTTTACAAGTACAAGTGAGTGACACAACGATGCCGCTATGAAAAACTAAAGCTGGCAACCAAATAATTCTCTTCACTATACCTCGCGACAAGCGTTGGATTAATTTTCTTCTTTACTTTACCACCGTTAAACTTTGAAGATGAAACACCCCTTGTTATTTGTATGTCTTGCAGTTTTATTAGTCGCTTATGGTTGCAGCAGGCATGCCTATTACCAAACAAATAAGAGCTATAAAAAACAGGCAAAGGAGATGGCTAAAACACTGCGGACAGAGCCTTTTGAACTGTCAACACAATATGGAAAGCCTGCTTACTGGGTTGGTGCCACTAACTTCAACATGCGTAAACCAAACTATGTCATCATCCATCATACGGCGCAAAATAGTTGCGAGCAAACTTTAAAAACGTTTACTACACCACGCACACAAGTGAGCGCACACTACGTTATTTGTAAGGACGGAAAGGTGCACCACATGCTAAATGATTACTTAAGAGCATGGCATGGTGGTGCGGCAAAATGGGGAAGTGTTACAGATATAAACTCGTCTTCAATAGGAATTGAAATTGATAATAATGGATTTGAAAGTTTTACAGAGCCGCAGGTTAACAGCTTGCTGCAACTACTGGATACTTTAAAAAGAAAGTATACTATTCCCGCAGCAAACTTTATTGGGCATGGTGATATAGCACCTGTGCGAAAGGTAGATCCTAACGTTACTTTCCCATGGGCGCAATTAGCACAACGTGGATTTGGCTTATGGTACGAACCCACTACAGATACTTTGCCTGCGGGTTTTAACACCTTGCATTCATTGCGTATAATTGGGTATGATGTGAAAGACTCAACTGCTGCCATTAATGCTTTTAAAAGAAAGTTCCTGGGCGTGGAGAAAACACCGCCGGCACTAACCGATGAAGAAAAGAAAATTCTGTTTAGCGTTATGAAAAAGGCTATGTAGTCCTTTTATACCTGCTTCGGCTAACAAAAAAGCATCAATGGCAACAATCGTTGGAGCCTCTAAAGTGCCAAGTTTCTCTTCGTTAAGCACTCGTCTTTTTTAGCATCTTTATAGAAAAACTATTGCGGCATGCCAGTACCAGTAGACATGGTGTCTGTAGCTAATCTAGAAGAGTCCGTCGTGGTTTGATCAGTCTGCTGAGATGGATTGCAATAAGCAAATGTTACGGCAATGGCACAAATTAAAAATATCTTTTTCATTTTAATAGTTTTTCAAATTGCAACCATTATTGTGCCACCATCATTGTGGCTTAAGTATTTATATTTAGAACTTTTATGTACTATCAACCTCCCTCCGTTTATCAAGCAAAATATGCTATCTCTTCCTTCAGGCTTATTGCAACTACTGCTTTTGTACCGTTGATTTTGTTACAAGTAAAAAATGACGGATATTGAAACAATAACCAACCAATTAAGGGGCCTTATGAAACTAAGCATTGGCAACCAGCATAAACAACAACTATTTGATCAACTCCGGGTACACAATCTAAAGTTCCAGCAAACCTACCCCGGTGATAAACCTGAAAGGCAACCAGTGCACACTGTTTATGGGGGCGCTAATCTTTTTAAAAGCGACACCTGCGTGAAAATGGGCGAGATAGCCCTAAAAAACCTGCATACTTATTCTCCCAACTTTACCGTTCTTGCAAATACTCTGCAATTGCAGGGTCACCAACATCTTCCAACCAACCTTGCAGAAATTGAGCAGCTAACGGCGAAGCTCGAAAAGATGAGCGAGGAAGATCGCAAACCCGAAAAAGCCTGGTTAGCTTATTCAGTTTACAACAAAATTATTAAGAAGTTACAGGCCGAAGCAGTAGAGGATTTTAGAGTCGACTTTGAAGATGGCTTTGGCAACCGGCCTGATGATGAGGAAGACGCGACAGCCATAAATGCTGCGAGTGAGCTTGCATTAGGAATGCAAAACAAGACCATTTCCCCTTTCATTGGCATTCGTATAAAACCTTTTACCGAAGACTTGAAGGTTCGTGGAGCCAGAACACTTGACATTTTTCTTACTACGTTATTGGAAAAAACGGAAGGAGTACTTCCTTCGAACTTCGTGGTAATGCTACCCAAAGTAACCATCCCCGAACAGGTAACAACTATGGTTCGTTTTTTCGAGATCCTTGAAAAGGCTAATAACCTTGTCCCCGGTTCGCTTAAAATGGAGACAATGGTAGAAGCTACACAAATAGTTATGGATGATGAAGGCCGCAATCCGTTAATGCGAATTATTCGTGCAGGAGAAGGAAGGTTAATTGCGGCCCACTTCGGCACCTACGATTATACCGCGTCGTGCAACATCACGGCTAAGTACCAAACTATGGACCACCCTGTTTGCGATTTTGCCCATCACATGACGAAAGTAGCTTTAGGCGGAACAGGCATTTTTCTTTCTGACGGTGCCACCAACGTCATGCCTATTGGTCCTCATCGCGGCGAGAACCTTACGTTCGAGCAGCTAGCAGAGAACCGCGAAAGCGTTCACAACGCCTGGCGTAAAGGCTTTAATCACACAACTCATTCGCTTATCAATGGTCTTTACCAGGGTTGGGATCTTAATCCTGCCCAGTTACCAATGCGCTATGCGGCAACGTATAATTTCTTTTTAAGCAGTTATGCTGATGCTGTTCATCGCCTGAAAACGTTTGTAGATAGAGCTGCAATATCTACCCTTACCGGCGATATTTTTGATGATGCTGCTACCGGCCAGGGCCTGCTTAATTTCTTTTTAAAAGCTATGAACTGTGGTGCTATTACTGAAGAAGAAGCACTGGTAACAGGTTTAACTTTAGACGAGATCAGGAGCCGCTCGTTCTTTACAATTTTAGAAGGAAGAAGAGGAAGAAAATAATTATGGCCAGAGCTGCATTGCTACTATATAGCAGCCGTTGCGTCGCAATCGTGTACGGTAGAATGTGCAGCGACTTGTAATGGCCTCGAGACTGCCAGCCAAGCTTTGTCTTAACTAAGAACCTTTAACTCCGCACCTTTTATAAATGTTATCAAACATTCTATCATAGTCGCTCTTCGAAGGCATTGGTATATCTGACACACTTTTATTATGGTAAGCTTCCCATTCCTTCACCTCGTTGTCGGTTTCGGGCAACCGATAATTCAGCATGCTCAGCTTGACTATTTCTTTACACGTAACTTTTTTTACGCTTTTATCACCTAATACTCTTCGCTTTACATTGCCACAAATATCAAAATGCGGATGAATATTTCTGCCCATAAAATGAAGCCAGTTAGTATTTAGGCCAAGTTTATTTGCATATCCATACAGCTCATCAAGACTATCAGCTGTAAGATGCACTCCATCTGTATAAACCATCCAGGTAGTTTTTGCAACGCATCAACAACAACTTAGCCAAACACGCTTTTGGAAAGGTTTTTTTCTGCTCGGAAAGAACATTAGGGCGATTGGATGCAGGTGGACAAGGGAGAGGAGACGCGTTATTTTTATTTGTCGGCTTTAGCCGTGAAAAGAAGCGTTAGATGGTAGGTTGCTGATGATTCACGAAGAAACATTTTAATACACAACTCCAGAGCCAGCAAGTGGTGCATCTAATGGCAAGATTTTACGGCCTCCGCATCTGGGTTACAAAGGGCTCGTAAAGCTTATCCTTCATGCAATTGGTTATCGCGCTGTTGCAATTTTGCTGAAAATTCTTCTTGCCTCAGGTACTTCCTGTGAACGCGGAATGTTTTAAAAAATATAGCGTTTTATGGGTTATCGCGTCTACTAATTCAAGTAAAATAGGAGAAATACTTCTTTGTGTTACTAACATGTGGACGAAGTGCGGAAAGCAAATACAGTAGTGGGCTTTGTCATTGTTCACATTACTTTTCCCCATCCTGTTGATATTTGAATCTTCCATATTTGAAAAAGGAAAAATACTTTCGTCAACCACCCTCTGTATTAGGAGACAAAGATTGCTTTTAAATTTTTAAATCCATCCCTATGCAGAGTGAAAAGCAAAAACCCTGGTGGAAGACCAGCCAGGGTATAATGAGACGTTTGAATTTGGTCAAAAACGCAGTAATAATTATTGCGAAGATTAAAGACTTGTTCTTTTAATCGAAGGTCGGGAGTTCCAGCTCTCGGCCTTTTTTTGCCTTGGTACCACAATATTAGTCAAGTGCACCGGAAATCTTGGTACCAGCCTCATTTTTTTTAATCCACACTGGTTAATAAATTCTTCACGCCGCGCCAGCAATAGAATTAAGAGAGTTAGGCATTGCTATCGGGCATAAAAAAAGAGGTTGACTTTCATCATACCTCTTCATTTTTTTTGTGGGCCCACCTGGGCTCGAACCAGGGACCACCTGATTATGAGTCAGGTGCTCTAACCAACTGAGCTATAGGCCCAGAACCTTTGCAGGCTCTAAAAGGAGCGCAAAAATAAGGATTTAGGGCAAACAGCAAAATAAAACAAACAGGTGCTGCCCATTGATAAACGTTATGATACCTAATTAAGCTTAGGACCTGTCTA
>JAQBNN010000252.1 GCA_028288505.1 Segetibacter sp.
TGTGTCACTCACTTGTACTCCATATCGTTGCTAAGCAACTATTAACGCTGCCATTGCCAGAGCATTACATATTGCAGAAACAAGTACAACAGTACAAGTGAGTGACACAACGATGATTAATAGTACCACAAAAGCTAAGACCCAAAAAGAGCTTACTGGACTAAACCAAACAGAACAAATGTGCGGGCAAATGGCACGATAATTTTATTTCTATGGCGTATGCGTGTTTAAATAATTTTATAAAAAGACTTTATGAATAAGATAGAAAGAAACGTGAAACCTTTTATGTTACCCAACATTTTGGGAGAGCTGCAAACATTAGAAGCAGGCCACATCGAAGTAACAGGCACCGGCGAAATAAGGATTGTAAATACAGGTGGTTCCAGTGCGGGAGAAGGTGGCATGGGTAGCGGCCACAAAGAGGATACATCGAAAGGTGATCTTACCAAGGCAGGTGAAAAAAGCGGAACAACAGCAACGGAAGAAGATAATGGCTTCGATCCTATTGGAAAAGGCATAAAGGAAAAAGAAAAACTGCAAGACAAAGAGTAAGCCGATTCAACTTAAACTTGTTATGTAACCCTTTCCTGTTATATATTCCTATACTCGATTGACGACGTTCCAGTGAGGTTTTTAAAACTTCCCCCCGAACCTTTTCGAGGGGTTGTTTACTATTGTATACATCCTTCATAACAAGAAGCTTCCAAGCTCATCTTGCTTTAATCTTTACTCGTTGTATATTTTCAGCTAAGTATTTTGGTAGCTTTTTAGCCATCCATTCGAAAATTTGTTCGGTTTAAGACCAAATTGCGTATTGCTATTCGGGCCGAAAGCAAGTAAGAAACAATTAGATATATATCAATTGTCTTGCTGCAGGCAAACAAGTAACCTGCCAATTGCCACGCCTTGTGGTGGCCCATTAGTTTAATTTTGGGGGATGGTAAGTTTTGATAATAATAGCAGCAACAATAAGTAAGTTTGTAAGGATTGTCAAGCAATCGGCAATCTTCGTTTTAGCTATCCATAAACAGAATTAATGAAAAATAAAATATTAAATTCTGCTTCGTTAAATACAAATATTGCCGCCCTCCTGCTAAGGTTAATTTTCGGTGGAATGTTTGTTCATTATGGTTACAATAAACTTGCAGCCTACGACCAGATCTTACCAATGTTCGGCGATATTATTGGTATAGGTGCAAAGCTCTCTTTTAACCTTGTAATATTTGCAGAGCTCTTTTGCGGCTTTTTTGTATTGATTGGTTTCTTTACCCGCCTCACTGTTATCCCGATTTTTATAACCATGATTGTTGCCTTTTTTGTAGCGCATGCAAAAGATCCTTTTGATGTAAAAGCGCCTGCATTTTTGTTCATGCTTCTATCCATCGTCATTTTTATATTGGGTAGCGGCAGGTATTCAGTCGACCGGTTGATGTTTAAAAAGTCCTTATGAGAAAATTGCTTGTCTATAAAGGTGTCATTTCAAAGTAAATAATTTTGGGCCTGGCAGCAGGAACATTACCTAGCTTTTCTTGCGTCGCACTCTTGTACAGTTGCACGCAATTCATCGTGCCTTAAATTTTTGGTCTTTGCTCATTGATGGCATTAGCGGAGTCTATATAAACGGCGTTTTCAACTAGCAGGACGTTTCGCTAACGCTATTCTTCCAACAAGTCCAATACTGTTTGTTCACCCCACAACCTCTCGCCTTTCATGGCGTTTTTGTGAGACATTATTTCTGAAACTATCTCATCGTTTAACTGGCTCTTATATATACTAATCGCCTGCTCCTTGTCGAAAGTAAGATGGGTTATACCTGTTGTTTTATTGGTTAGCTCTACACCTAGCTCCTCTTGCAGAACGTGTATATGCCTGCGCACCTGGTCCTCGCCTACTCGTTGCGTATACGGCAGGTCTTCGAAAAAGATAACGTTGAGCTTTTTATAGAGATGAATAACAGCCTGCCTGCATATAGCATGATCAATATGATTACCGATAGCAAGTGGACAAAAAAGTAATCCGTCTACATGCTTTTCTAACAGTTGCTCAAGCACCGCTATCAACTCCAACTCATTCTGCTGAAAGGGTTGATTTTGAAAAATATACCCATTGCGAAGAGGCGCATCAAGCAGGTCAAGGTTTATGATGGTGATATTACCAATGGCTTTGTAAAAAGCATGGTCTTCTGCTTTTCGAAGTTGACTTACCGCATTGATTTCTTTATTTGATACCGTAATAGCTGTCCATTTTGTTACTGTAAAACAATTGATGATTGTAACAGGAATTTTATTATTTGCTAGCTCATTGATGGTGAGCGCCAAGCCAAAGGCAGCATCATCTATGTGAGGAGATAGAATAAAGATCTTCAACGGCTTTCTCATTAAGCAACCGAATAAGTTTTGTAATTTATTACCCAGCTTTAAAGAAACAGGATGCTTCACAAAGAAGCGATCCTTATCTCTTTATTCGCAGCGTTATTCGCTTCCCAATACTCATTTGTAAAAGCTGCAGAACAAACTAAAAGTACAAGTGAGTGACACAATAATGTTTAATAGATATTCAACTGCTTGTCTCAAAATCTTATTCAGCAACTTTTGCATTCATCAACTTCATTGGATTGGCTACCTCGTTCTTCTTACTAATTATATAAGGCGGCACAACAAGGTAATGAATGGCATTGTTTACATAACAATTAATGGCATCAGTTAAGGTCTCAACCATTGTTTCGTTCTTGCCGTTAAACGAAGTGTTGGCAATGATACCTACGCCAGTTTTCTCTTTAAACTTGAGCATAAGGTTGTAGATAAACTCATTGTCTTCTTTGCTCACAGTTTGTATCCTCGCACTATGGTCAACGTGTTCTATTGTCGGAAATTTGTCTTTATACTTATCGTGTAAAAACGCAGTGAACAACATAAACGGTGTTCTTCCTTTAAACTTGAAATACTCACTTACATCTTCCTCCAACACAAAAGGTGCGATGGGCCGAAACCATTCGCGGCCTTTTATAAATGCATTGATCCAAAATTTGTTGACAGCATACCTTGTATCGGCAACAATACTTCGGTTACCTAATGCCCGCGGGCCGAACTCGCTATTACTTTGGAACACACAAAGTATTTTACCCCAGTAAAGATGGTTAGCACAAACTTCAATAAGATTATCAGGCTTTTCAATACTAAGGTCAGGGTAGTTTTCAAGCAGCTTCGTTACTTCATGAATGTCTACATCAGGACCGAGGTAATCTAACCGCCAGTTATATTCATTTTTGATTTTATAGCATTCCATAGCGCCGTAAATAGCACACCCGACTGAAGAACCTCCATCGTGCGGAGCGGGTGGAATAAAGAGATCATAACCTTGCTCCAACACTTTCGTGTTAGCTACACAGTTTAATGCACAACCACCTGCATAAGCAATGTTTTTAGTGCCTGTTGTTTCGCTTAACCATGCTGCTATTTCAATCAGCGCTTTTTCGAAAACATCTTGTCCCTTCGCTGCAAAGTCCGCTTTCTCCTGGAAGGTCTTTATCTCTTCCTTGTAAGCATATTCTTTACTCTTGAAAATCTCCTGCCACTCTTTTGGAATATACACTTCGCCTTCCTCTACAATAAGGTCAGGCAAGTCTAATGCATCCAGGTTTCCATAAGCGGCGAGGCCCATTACTTTTCCTTCGCTTCCTTCACCTTCGAACAAACAGTTGGTTAGTTTATAATAGAAATTACCAAGGCCGTGCGGCGCTTCAGGATTACGATCGTGCAGTTGCTTTTTTATACACTTTATCTCGCCGTTGTGACAGTAGTAGTACGACGCTACTTCAAATAAATTCGCTTTGCCTTCTTTCCCGGGGTAATCGTATTTAATGTGTTCGACAGGACTGCCAACACTATCAATGATCATAACAGCACAGGTATCAAAACCGCTTGGTGGAAAACAACTGTACAGGTGAGAGAGATGATGGCTGATTTCAACAATACGGGCATTGGGTTTTAGGTTTAAAACCATTCTAAGCTCCTCGTGGTATTGTTCTTTTTTTTCACGTTCGTCGTCGGCGCTCCAACACTCCACCACAAGATCGTATTCCCTGTCGACGGCCGGAATGCGTTCTTTATACAGCTTCATATCTCCGAGCCTTCCCCAGTGATGTTTGCGTTTTGTCAATCGCTCCTTGTGTATTGACATTATATGCTTTCCGCCT
>JAQBNN010000262.1 GCA_028288505.1 Segetibacter sp.
GTTCTCTTCTCGTACCTCTCCGGCAATAACGACATGCACCTAAAAAACTTCTCGCTATTGTATAACGAGAATGATGTAGTTCTCAGTCCCGCCTACGATCTTTTAAATGTAAACCTCGTTAATCCAAAAGACGATGAAGAGCTTGGACTTACTTTGAACGCCAAAAAGAAAAAACTAAAACAGGAAGACTTTATCGTCCTCGCCAATGCGTTAAACATCCCCGAGAAAGCTTACCAAAACACCTTTAAAAAATTCTCACTTAAAAATGGTACAGTTATCGAATTAATAAGCCGATCTTTTTTAAATGATGACCAGAAAAAAGCTTATGAAAATATTTGGCTCCAGAAGCAGAAAATGTTTAATTAGCCAAAAGGCAACGAAACAATTTTTTGTCCCAGCCGAAGAATTACTATTATGCTTTTCTTGCGTCGCACTCTTGTACATTCAATACAACATGCAGCTAGTCAATACAAGCGCAGCAACTAGCATCCGTCAGTGTGAGGAGGAACAATGAAGCAATCTGCTGTTGAAATATAAGTGAGTGATAGCAAGAGCGATCTGCTTCTTCTACACTACTTTAATCCATTTCGACGCACCTTCTTCCAAAGAGGTTCACCAGCAAGAGCAGATTGCTTCGTGCCTCGCAATGACGAACAAAAAGAGCCAACTGTACAAG
The DNA here is from genome assembly GCA_028288505.1 of Segetibacter sp. Classification (GTDB taxonomy): domain Bacteria; phylum Bacteroidota; class Bacteroidia; order Chitinophagales; family Chitinophagaceae; genus Segetibacter. The sequence continues at coordinate 677 of JAQBNN010000262.1, forward strand.
TGAGTGACACAACGATGATGCTATGAAAAACTAACGTTGGAAACAAAAGAAAAACTATTGCTTGTCAAACGGATTAATAGATAAAGACACGCCACCAAAATAATTTCTTCCTGCTGCTGGGTTGTAGTATCGGCCTCCAAAACCATTGATGTCATTACCTAAGCTATAAGTTTCATCAAGAAGGTTTTCGCCACCTGCAAAAATGTTGATGCCGATGATTTTGCTTAACTGCTTTTTATAACCAAGCCGTGCACTTAAAAGATTATATGCATTTGCGTACTCGCTGTTAGCATCGTTAAGCGCAATTTTGCTGTTGTAGAAATAAGTGAGGTTAGTATATATGCCAAGCTTCAGTACAGCATCAAACGCAATTGTAAAAGCATCTTTTGGAACCGAAGGAAGTTGGTTACCAGAAAAATCGTTTGCGAGCTGTTTGAACGATTTATATCTGAAATTATAGTGGGTATAACTTGCAGAAATATTTGCTGCAGAGAAAGTATTTCCACCACTTACAAGCGCATAATTAGTTTGTACCTCCAACCCTTTTTGAGATGTTTGACCGGCGTTTTCAAAATAGTCCCCACCTAACGCATCACGCCTTTGCACTATGGTATTACGTAAGCGGAAGTAAAAAGCATTTACATCAAACCACAAACGATTAGCAAGTGCGTTTCCTTTAAAACCTAGCTCGTAATTATGTCCTTCCTCTGCTGAAAGATCTGGATTTGAAATGCTACCTGTTGGAAATAACTCAGCCGTTGTTGGCGGCGAAAAGCCTTTTGACCAGGCAACATAAGTGGAAATATTATTAGTCAGTTCTCGTAACACCGCAAGCCGTGGAGCAAGCTCGTTACTAAAATTAAATTGAGTGGTGGTAGCTGGACGAGAGGCTAACCGTATAAAATCGATCTTTGCTTTATTGAAACTTAAGCCACCAGTAAAAATCCAATTCTTTAACTGGTAATTCAGTTGAGTAAATACAAAAGCATTCATCGAATTAAGATCGTCATCGGTTTGCAAACTATCAGGAACACCGGCCTTGTTTCCATAAATTCTAGCGTTAGTAAACCCTTGCTGCACTTCAGCCCCAGTGTGCCATTGCATGTTTTGATCGCCCCACTCCTTCTTAAATTCAAACACTGTTCGTCCGCCAAAGTGTGGCTCGTTAGTGCGACCGTAGTTGCGAATAGTTGGATTATGTAATCTTGAAAGCGCACCATAAACGGTTGTCCTGTTTCGCCAGTTAGCGCTTATATACTTATCATAATTAAAACCTGCGAGAAATGTTTTCTGAAGAATTGCCGCCTTCATTTCTTCTGATCCCGGCGCAAATCCTACCCTTGGTCTTGCCATTTTTGGATCTGTATTATATTCTGCCAACGTGAGAGCGCCGGGAGTTTCATAAGAAAGATCGCCATAAAGAAATGTGGCGTTAAACCTATCGTTCTCATTTATTTTAGCAGCAACATCGTAGGTTAAAACATCTCTTCTTAATTCAGAATGATTGCGGTAACCAGCAGACTCCTGGTGTTGATAGTGGATTGAACTTTTGATATTTTCGTTGCCCGTTATCAAGCCAATATGCGATTGGCTCATTCCGAAGCTGCCAAAAGTCTGGTCAATAAACACACCATTTCTTTGGTTCAGGGTATTGCTTTGCACAAGCATTACTCCACCAGTTCCCGATCCATACAAACTGCTTCCCGGCCCTTTTATAACTTCTATCGATTGAAAGTTATAGTAGCCAAGCTGGTTAAAATAAGTCTGACCACCTGGGTCTGTAAAAGGAATATTGTTGTAATAAATTTTTACATTGCGAACACCAAAAGGCGAACGAAGTGAACTTCCACGAATATTCAAACGATAGCTTCCCGGGGAACGTTCTTCCATTCTTACACCTGCTGTAGCATTTAATGCCGGCAATACAGATGTGTTATTATATCGCTCCAGGTCACTTCTGCTTATCACATTAACTGATGCAGCTACTTCTGCAAGTCGACGGTTTTGCTCAAACGCCCTTACAATCACTTCACCAAGGTTACCCTTTACACTATCTTCTGGTACAACTTCCTGCGCACTTGCGGCACTTATTATAAAACAGGAAGCGACAAAAAAGGCATATCTTCTCATAAGCACTAATTATAACGTGTGCGAAAAAAACCATGCCTTTGGTAGCATACCTTTTGCAACACTAAAACTAAAACAAAGTTTATGGCAGAAAGAATAACAATCAAGAAAGAAAGGATATTAAGCGATGAATTTTTTACACTTAAAAATGTGGAGTTTGAATATATAGATAGCAAGGGAAAGTTACAACACCTTAAACGCGAGGTTTACATGTCGGGAAACGGCGTGGCGGTTTTGCTTTACAATAGAATCAAAAACACGGTTGTTCTCATCCAGCAACTGCGCATACCTACTTTCCTTAATCAAAATCCTACCGGGATGATGATTGAAGTATGTGCGGGTTTATTAGAAGATGAAAAGCCTGAAGAAGCTATCATACGAGAAATAAAAGAAGAAACAGGTTACGAAGTTACAAATGTAGAAAAGGTTTTAGAAGCATATAGCACCCCGGGTGCTATTGCAGAAAAACTGCATTACTTTATAGCTGAATATACAGAAAGAGACAAAAAGGATGAAGGCGGTGGACTAGATGAAGAACAGGAAGATATTGAAATCCTGGAAATGAGTTTTGATGAAGCTTATGGGAAAATAAAAACGGGGGAAATACAGGATGCAAAAACCATTATGTTATTGCAGCACGCAAAAATCCACATTCTCGATAAGGAGGAAAATGTTTTCGAGGTGCTGTAATAAAAAAGGATTATTGACCAGAAGTTAGAATAAGAATTAAGCCTCCGTTGCGTCGCACTTTTATACTTATTGTAATTCTATTCAGCAATAAAAAAAGTAAGCGCAATCCTAAAGCACAATTTCTACTATCATAAAAACAAAGAAACTATCAATCACTTGATAGCTTCTTTGTTTTTATAACATAAGAAAACTTTTACCTGTTCAACTGGTAATAAGCATCACTCCATTTCAATTCATTTTTCAATTGGTACAAGTTAGTATCCCTACCAATTAAAACATATTCAATACCTGCAAACGATGCAAAGTCTTCCATATGTTCTGATGTTAAATTTTGGCTGTAACCTGTATGGTGAGCACCCCCCGCATAAATCCAAGCAGCACAACCCGTCTTCATGTCAGGCAACGGTCTCCACAACACCCTTGCTACCGGAAGTTTAGGTAAAGCATGTTCAACTTTCACCGCTTCCACTTCGTTTACAATTAACCTGAAGCGGTTGCCCATATCAACAATCGAAGCATTCAAAGCCGGGCCAGCAGCAGAATTAAATACCAAACGTACAGGATCAGCTTTGCCACCAATTCCTAGTGGATGAACTTCACAAGAAATTTCTCCTTCAGCAAGAGATTCATCAACCTCTAACATATGAGAACCTAACACCATTGGATTGTTGGGATCAAAGTGATAGGTGTAATCTTCCATAAACCCGTTACCACCTGGCAGACCAGCGCCCATAACTTTCATTGCCCGCACTAATGCAGCTGTTTTCCAATCGCCTTCACCGGCAAAGCCGTACCCCTGCCCCATCAAACGCTGCGATGCAATACCGGGTAACTGGGCCATTCCATGTAAATCTTCAAACGTATCAGAGAAGCCTTTAAAGTTTCCTTGCTCTAAGAAAGTTCTTAAGCCAATCTCAATCCTTGCAGCTTCAATTAACGATTGATGCCCTGCACCACCTTTTCGTAAACCTTCTGCTAGTTTATACCTGTCGTTATATTCTTGTATCAGCGTATTAAGGTCTGCATCACTAACCTCGTTAATCACTTTTACAAGATCACCAATACCATGGGTATTAACTGAGTAACCAAACTTCATTTCAGCTTCTACCTTGTCGCCATCAGTTACTGCTACATAGCGCATGTTATCACCAAAACGAACAAATTTTGCGCCTTGCCAATCGTTCCAACCAGCAGCGGCTCTTGCCCAAACTCCTATTTGTGTAAGCGCTTGTTCATCTTGCCAATGACCGACCACAACTTTGCGATTCAATCGCATCCTTGTCATCATAAACCCAAACTCGCGATCGCCGTGGGCGCTTTGGTTGGTATTCATAAAGTCCATATCAATCTCACCCCATGGAATGTCTCTATTGAATTGCGTATGCAAATGAAGCAAAGGTTTTTTCAAAATCTTTAATCCGCCAATCCACATTTTTGCGGGAGAAAACGTATGCATCCACGCAACAATTCCTATACAGTTTGTAGCAACGTTTGCTTTCTGGCATACTGCATAAATCTCTTCAGGCGTTTTTACTGTTGGCTTGAATATAACTGTTACAGGTACTTGTGATGCTGCATTTAGAGCCTTTGCAATCTGTTGAGAATGTTCAGTCACTTGCTGTAATGTTTCCTCACCATACAAATGCTGGCTTCCTGTTACAAACCAAACTTCCAGTTTTTTTAAGTCAATCATTTTTTATTTTTTATTTTTTCTGCTTTTTTTTATAGTATCATCGTTGCTGAGTAAAGAACAAACCGTATAAGAGTGCGACGCAAGTAAAGCTAAATAGATATCCATCTGCCTGGCCAAAAATATTCTTCTTACTTAGGCACTGCGACTTCAACTGCTTCTGCAGTTACAATCTCTACATCTTTTATAGCAGTTGGAAACCAAACTATCATTTCACCTTTACCACGGTTGGCCCAGGCATAGTAAGGAATGGCGGTTACCGTTTTATTTACAGTAGCAATGCTTGTTCCGTGTGGGCTAATTTCAATAACTGGGGCCTTAGCTGTAAGCACTGTTACGCCATTTAACAAATGGCTTTTGTGCTCTTTAGCAAACACAGTATTGGTTGGAAGAATAATATTGGAAGCTTTGCCATCATTGTCAACCCACTCGGCGCAATACACAAGCGGGCCTCTTTGTAATGCAACCTTACCTATATCATCCTTTACTTTTTCATTCGCCTTTATCGTTCTCACTTCCATTGGAAGTGTTACTTCAACTACATCATGCTTTTGCCAGGTTCTATTTATAACAGCGTAACCTTTATTTAGGCTGTATTGCACCGGTTGACCGTTTACTTTTACCTCAAAAAATTTATTTGATGGCGAAGTGAATGTATATAAAGTTGAGGGTACTACCTGGTTTTGTGCCCACCCCGGAATGCGGATAGCGAGGTTGAAATCGAGATCAGATTTTGGTGTAATAATAAACTTTAATCCACCATCCCAAGGGTAGTTGTTATGCTGGATTATGCTTACATCTTTGTTATGCACCTTTAGTTTTGTGTTGCTGTTTACGAACAGGTTTATAAAAACATTATCAGCAGATTGAGCATATACATAACCTCCAATTGAAGGCATTAAGCGGGCAACGTTTGTAGGGCAACAAGAACATTCGAACCAACCACTACGAGTACCTTCTTTTGCAGTATGTGAATGGTTGTTTTTTATTTGCATGGCATTGCTGTAAAAAAAAGATTGACCATCTAAACCAACACCTGAAATTAACCCGTTGTATAAACTCTTCTCAAGTACGTCAATGTACTTCGCATCGCCATGCAATAAGAACATTCTTTGGTTCCAATAAACATTTGCAATGGCTGCACAGGTTTCGTTGTAAGCGGTGGCATTAGGTAATTCGTAGTTATCGCCAAAACGTTCACCGCCTGCTACCGCACCAATTCCTCCTTGTACGTACAACTTTTTATCAACGGTGTTTTGCCAGATCCTATCTATTGCAGTTAATAGTTTTTCATCGCCTGTTAGTGCTGCAACATCTGCAACTGCCGAATATAAATAACCTGCACGCACTGCATGTCCCACTGCTTCATCCTGATCAACAACTGGCTTGTGATCTTGCCAATAAGAACCACTTCTCCAGGGGTCTTTGCTTTTTGCATCGTATTTATGATTGCCTCTTTCTTCTATAAAGAACTTTGCTGTTTGCAGGTATTCATTTTTTCCGGTTAGTCGAAATAGTTTTACCAAACCCATTTCAACTATTTCATGCCCCGGTGCCACCCGCAGTTTATTTGGACCAAAAACAGAGCAAACAAGGTCGGCATTTTTCAAAGCAATGTTTAGCAAGCTCTTCTTACCTGTTGCATAAAAGTGTGCAACTGCTGCTTCATATAAATGCCCAGAGTTATACAACTCATGACTATTATCTCTTTCCTTCTCCCACCTTACTTTACCTGACCAGGCATGAGGATGGAACGGATCTATTGTTCGTGGCGTGTATAAATATCCATCGGGTTCTTGCGCCTTTGCAATTTTATCAATTAAGGTATCAACATAAGCCTCCAACTTTTTATCAGCAAACAGGCTTATTGAATAAGAAGCACCTTCAATCGTTTTATAAATATCAGTATCATCAAAAGGAAATGTAGTGGCGAACTTGCCGCTCTTTGCTGCAGCCATCTCAAAATTCTTAACTCTACCAGTACTCTCACATCTTGCAAAAGATGCAGGAATGGTAACGGTATGGTTGATCTTTATACGAGGCAGCCAAAAGTTATCTGTAAGCTTAACTGTATTAAAATTTACAGATTGGATTGTATAGTCGTTCTTCTTTTGGCAATAAGAATTAAGCGATGCTAACAATGAAAGAGAGAACAATATTTTTTTCATAACAATATCTATGGCAATAAGAGAATTTATGTTTCCAACAGTAGTTTTTTCATAGAGTCATCCTTGCGTCGCACTCATGTACTTTAGTGCTATGTTCGTTATTGCGTAATGGAGCAACCTGTTCTTTGTATTTTGAACCTGCTGTGTCTTTATTTGCAGAGAGCTAGTCCGTTCATCTTTGCCAAAACGAGTAAAGTTTGCTGAGTAAAGAACGAATTGTACAAGAGTGCGACGCAACAAAAGCTTAATAGCTGTTCGAAAGCAGGATACAAAAACCCTCCACTAATTTTTTAAAATAACCTACTGGCCGTAGTAACTATTTGGTCCGTGCTTTCTTTCGAAGTGCTTCTTAATAAGCGAATCCTGCAACCTGGGATTATTGGGACGGATTTGTTCACTTAAGTAAGCCATGTGTGCTATCGTCTCTAACACTGCGCTATTGTGGACGGCTTTGTTTGCTGTTTTACCCCATGTAAAAGGCGCGTGATTTCCAACAAGCATCATCTCCACTTCCTCGTAACTATAACCCTTTTCCTGCAGGCAATTCATGATTTGAAAACCGGTTTGGTATTCGTAATCACCTTGTATCATTTCATCACTCATGGGTGGCGCGCAAGGAATATCAACTGTTGTATAATCAGCATGGGTGGTACCATAATTTGGTATATCACGTTGCGCCTGCGCCCATGCAGTTGCATAAGTAGAATGCGTGTGAACAATGCCGCCGATCTTCTCCCAATGCTTGTATAAAACCGCATGTGTAAGTGTATCGGAAGATGGACGCATTTTGCCTTTAACCGTCACGCCTTCAAAGTCAACAATCACCATATCGTCGGGTGTAAGATCTTTATAGGGAACGCCGCTTGGTTTAATGGCAAACACACCAAGATCACGATCTGCGGCGCTTACATTACCGAACGTAAAGAGCACAAGATTTAATTTTGGCAATTGCATATTGGCCTCGTAAGCTGCGTCACGTATGTCAGAATATTTACTCATAATTTTTATTTTGGTTTAGGATATTTACTAAAGTTAATCTTAGTGTATTCACTAATCAACCTATCAACTATTCAACTTATTAACTTACCTAAGCAGTGGCTACAATATTTTCTTTTTCAACTTCAGTTGTTTCACCTAACTCTTGATAAATGTTCTGCTCAAGGAAACTTCCCAGTTGCTTATACTTCTCATAACGTCTCGCATATAGTGGTACAAGCCCAGCATTAGGTTGATACTCTGCATCAAACCCTTGCCCCATTGCGTCCATTGCATCTTCAACTCTTGCGAACAATCCAGCAGCTGTTGCTGCAAACATAGCAGCACCAAGAGCACAAGTCTGTTCACTTTTATGAATGCGGATGGGCATGTTCATCACGTCGGCCATCATTTGCATAATGAAAGGTGATTTTTTTGCAACGCCTCCCATTCCTATTAATCCTTTTACCGCAACGCCTTGTTGATTAAAGCGATCAACGATTGCTTTAGCACCAAAGCATGTTGCCTCGGCAACTGCCCTGAACATTCTCGGTGCATCAGTTCCAAGATTTAATCCAGCAAAGCCGCCTTTCAAAGTTTGATTAGCATCTGGAGTTCTTCTTCCATTCAACCAATCAATAGCTAATTCATCTTCGTCTTCTACCGGAAATTGCTTTGCCTGCTTTTCCAGTGAAGGGATGATTTTATCTATAGTCTCATCTACTAACTTTTGCAAAGTTTCTCCATCAACAAGAGATGATTGACTCATTACATTTCTAAGCGGCCAGGCAAGAATATTTCTAAACCATGCATAAGCATCGCCAAAGGCAGATTGGCCAGCTTCCATGCCTATCATGCCTGGGATAACAGACCCCGGAACTTGTCCGCAAATTCCTCGAACTAATTTATCAGCTACTTCTTCAGTTGGTGCTACCAACATATCGCATGTTGATGTACCCATTACCTTGCTTAAATGATAAGGTTCAATTTGTCCACCAACAGCACCCATGTGCGCATCAAAAGCACCTACACCTATGACAACATCTTGAGGTAAACCTAATTTTTCCGCCCACTCTTTACTTATTGTTCCAGCAGCCTGGTCGGATGTATAAGTGTCTTTAAAAAGTTTTGCAGTAAAGCCATCAAGCAAAGGATCTAATTCAGCAAACCATTTGTTGGGAGGTAAGCCGTTCCAATCTTTAGCCCATAATATTTTATGACCTGCAGAACAAACACCTCTACGCATTGTATGTACATCGTTACCTCCTGTTAGTAAGAAAGGAATCCAATCGCAATGCTCAACAAAAGAATAAATATTATTACGAACAGCTTCATCTGCTCTTAACACACGTAGTAGTTTTGCCCAGAACCATTCCGAAGAATAAATACCGCCAACAAATTGCAAGTAGTTAGTTGAATACTTTGTGGCATGCTCATTAATCTGTGCTGCTTCCTCAACCGAAGTATGATCTTTCCAAAGCACAAACATTGCATGTGGGTTTTCCTGGAACTCAGGAAGCAAAGCAAGAGGCGTTCCTGTTTTATCAACAGCTACAGGTGTTGATCCTGTTGTATCAACAGATATCGCTTTTACGTTGGCGGCTACATCAGCACCTGCTTTTGATAAACACTCTTTAATAGTTACTTCTAATCCTTCAACATAATCTAACGGGTGTTGACGAAATTGGTTAGTGGAAGGATCACAATATAACTGCTTCTTCCATCGTGGATAATAAAAAACAGCAGCAGCAATTTCGTTTCCGTTAGATGCGTCAACTATTATAGTACGAACCGAATCCGAACCATAATCAACACCAATTACATAATTATTTGAAGCACTCATATAGCTTGTTTTATTTCTTTAGTTGCTCTTACAATTGTTTTGACTTCAACATATCCATTAACTCGTTATAGTCATCAGCGAAACGAAGTATGTTGTCGTATTCTTTAAAATCATTTTCGTTATGAAGAGTCTTTATAACTACTGCTTTCATGTTTGCATTAGCTGCAGCTTCCACTCCTTTTGGAGTGTCTTCAAACACAATACTTTCATCTGCTGTTACGCCTAGTTTTTCTGCTGCCACTAAAAACGTTGTTGGATCAGGCTTACTAGTTTCAACATCGTCGGCGCTTACAATTGCATTAAAATACTTTGCTGTATGGGTACCATTAATTACAAAGTCAACATTAAAACGAATAGCTGCTGACGCAATTGCCATTTTAATTTTTTGCTCGTAGGCCTCTTTTAAAAAAACATCTAAACCATCAATCAATTTCAGTTGTGGCCTAAAAGCCTCCTGGTAGGCTTTTTCCTTATCCCAACTCATTTCATCCTTCTCTTCATAAGAAAACTTGCCGGGTAACACCCGTTCCAACAACTCATGGTTCTTACCGTAACATTCTTCTTTCACACGATCCCATGTTATCCCTGGCTTTAACTCTTTCAATATTTTATACCATGCTTCAATATGATATTCCATATCATCAACCATGGTTCCATTCAAATCAAAAATGTATGCTTTCGTCTTCATAACCTACCTCTCATATGTTTTATGCTAGCAGTCGTTTTGCAATTGTAAAAATGTAAAGTGAAAAATGCTAAAACCTAATTCTTCTTTTACATTTTGTATTTTGTATTTGTTTTCCAGCTTAGGTACATTGGTCATCATCGTTGTGTCACTCACTTGTACTACATATTTCTGTTCGCCACTGCGAGAAATGAAGCAATCTGCTATATTGATTTTAAACCTGCTGTATAATGTATCATCAGATTGCTTGGTCGTTCCTCCTCGCAATGACGATGCTGGTTCTTGCTACATCTTACTTGCTGAATTAAGAACTAAACGTACAAGAGTGCGACGCAAGTAAAGCTTAATAGTAGCAATATGCTTAGTTCAAAAAACTATTACTTATCACAACAATGAGCTTAAAAAACCATTACGAATCCACCGTTAGGCTTCATAGTAATTTCTGTTTTACCTGTTGATGCAACTGTTATTTGCTTTTCGGTAAATAAGGTTTGTGCATCAGTGTCTTCAAGTAACTGTGCTTGCTTGTTTTTCACGAAAGCTAAATCAAGATTTAAAGTTTTTAGAGTGCCTTCACCATTAATGCCGGCAACATACCACTTGGTTCCTTTACGTCTTGCTATAACAACTTCCTTTCCGGGAAATCCGGTTATGTATTTTACATCATCCCAATTGTTTGGAATGGTTCTTAAAAATTTCTTTACAAATTCTGGAACATGCTTCATGCCTTCAGGTGACTCTGCAAAATGTTGAATACCTGACAAGAATAAAACCGACGTAGCTAACTCAAATGCAGCTGTTGTTTTACGCTTAACCCTTGTTTGAATTTTGTACAAATTCATTGGGGTAAAATCCATTGGATCGAAAGCATTGCGAGTGAAAGGCAACATGGCGCAATGGTTGGCCGCTTCATCTGCAGCCTTCTGTTCGAAAGTTATCATTTCGAAACCTTTTACAGCTTCGGTAGTAACCAAGTGAGGGTAAGTTCTAGACCAACCTCGTGGTAAAGTAGCTCCATGAAAGTTAACCGCTAACTTATACTTAGCAGCGTCAACTAATATATCGTGGTAGTACTTTATCATCGATTGACCATCGCCACCAAAGAAGTCAATCTTCACACCTTTAATGCCCATCTCCTGTATCCTGCTAAACTCCTTCGCCCTGTCTTCAGCAGTTAGCAACTTGCTTTTGGGACTGTACTTAACGGTGTTCCAATCACCAGACGAATTGTACCAAAGCAGCAAGTCAATGTTCTTTTGCTTTGCATAATCGGCTAAGATCTTAATACTATCGTAGCCTATTTTTATATCCCAATCTGCATCAATTAAGCAATACTGCCACTTCATATCAGCAGCATAGTCAATGTACTTCTTCTGCTCGCTAAAAATGATGTAATTGTCTTTTGAATTGATCCAACTCCACGAAGCCTTACCAGGCTTTACAAAAGAATAATCGGCTTTAGTTGGACGTTTCGCAAGGTCAGTACCGAGAGTAGATTCAATGACTGTTTTCAAACTACCTATCGTTATAATTCTCCAGGGTGAATACCACGAAGAAGTAGAATTAGGCTTTGAACCTTTGCCTGTAAATACTTCTATGTCCGTTGGATAATCAACAAAGTATTCAGTATTACCGGCATCATTATTTAAACGCGAACCACAAAAATTACTATCTAAATCAGCTTCAGTAATTAGTAACCAGGTATTGTTGCTTCTAAACATGGCAGGGTAAACCCAACCATGACCTATAATTGAAGCGGTACCAACATCTACATTCTGAAAATAATTTTCTTCGTAAGACGGATTAGTTTTTTCCCAACCTGATTTTGGTGCAGCTAAAGGTTGTATCCATGCCTTAGCTGTATCAGGAAAATGATAAGTAGTTACTTCCTTTGTAATCAGTTGTTTCTCTTTAGTTGGATTAGGAAAGAAGTACCTAAACCCTACACCATCATTGGAAACCCTGAAGGTGATATCCATCTTTTTGTTCTCAGCATTTTGGAGATGAATTACCAGTTCATTAGCTCTATAACTAATTGAACTCTTCTTTGCATTGATAGAAGTATAATTATCTGTAACCAATTTCACAGGACTGTAAGCAGCTGTTTTTGTAAGCGACAAACCTTGAGAAAAATCAGCATTTCTTTGAATAATCCCAAGCTTCGATTCAAGTAAAACATCTTTACCGTTATACCTTACCTTATAAAAAGCTTGTTGGTCTTTTATTATAAAGACAACCTCAACTTTCTTATCAGGACTATAAATAGAAACATCCTTAGCTGATACAATTGTTACTGTACCAGCAAGGATGATTATTAAAAAAACTTTCAGAAAAGAATAGATCATAAGTTATTTCTTAACTGAAACAGCGTACCTCGTTTCAGTATGGTATT
>JAQBNN010000289.1 GCA_028288505.1 Segetibacter sp.
AGTAACGATGGCGCAGGACAAAAAACGAGATACAATACTTGAAGCGGCTCAAAAACGCTTTTCACATTTTGGCGTTGCTAAAACTACTATGAATGAGATAGCTGACGACCTTGCAATATCTAAAGCCTCGTTATACTATTATTTCCCCGACAAACTAAACTTATATGCAGCAGTATTACAAAGGATAATAGATGCAGAACGAGCCAGTGAACCGGCTTTGCATAAAGAAAAAAGCCTACTGAAAGCGATTGCTAAGTTTTTAGAATTAAGAACAGAATTAATTATTAAAAATTATAACATTCTCGAATATCTTAGAACTTTAGGTTCTTCTTTTCCTCCTGAACTTGAAAGTATTTTCTCTGCAGCAAGAGACCGTGAGATTAATTTGATTGCTTCAATGTTAGCAAACGCCTCAGAAACACAACAGCTAAAAACTAAAGATCCTCGTAGAGTAGCTGAATTGCTGATTTATTGTTTTGAAGGTCTTCGTAATTCAGCCTTTAAGGTTAGAACAAACTTTTTTCCGGACAGAGAACAGTTCCAGGAATTGTTAAAAAAGGAGAAAGAAGTTGCTACTATTTTTATAAAAGGCTTGAGTAGTTAATGATTTTTGCTTGCCATATTTTCTACTCTTAAACACTCGGTGAAGTGGCCCCGAATTCTATAAACTTTATTAAATTCTATTAAATCAAAAAACAAAAAAAGTTTTGGGGAGAAATCATTTTGTTCTATTTTTGACTTTTCAATCAAATGAGTCAGAAAGTAAAGTAGTCAAAAAGTCGAAATGAAGCCAGAAGGATTAGTGAAGCAGGAACATATACTGGAAGCTGCTATTAAACGGTTTTCACATTTTGGAATAAGTAAAACAACACTTACAGAAATAGCAGAAGACTTAGCTATTTCTAAGCCTTCCTTGTTTTATTATTTTACTGATAAGAATGGATTGATTGCAGAAGTTGCTAAAAAGATTATAAACGAGTTCTTAGAAAAATTTGAAAATAAACTTCAATCATCTTCATCTGTAGAAGCAGGGCTATTAAGCCTCGTAGAAGTAAAGAGAAACCATTTCAAAAAATATTTTCTTTTAGCTATACAAGCTGATGGAGTAGACCAACTAAAGGTCTCTAATAATTTAAGTGAGGTATATGGGGAAGCACGAAAGAAGACTATTAGTCTTATGTCGTGCTTGTTTAAGAAGGGTATTGAACAGGGAGAATTGAAACCAATGGAGGTCGAAAGAACATCTGTCCTCATTATAGATGTATTGTCGTCGTTGGATGGGTGTATGAAAGACAAAAGATTCATACCCAATATAAATGATTTTGATGCTTTTTTTAATAAGCAGGAAGAAGTATTAAAAATGCTATTAAATGGTTTAAAAAGTAACACATGGAAGAACTGATCTTAAATAAATCAAAGGGGTTGTTCTTTTCTTATGGGTTAAAAACCACAACCATGGATGACTAGCAAAAGCTTCGGGTGTTTTGATGACAACATTTAGAGAAAGTGTTCTTCTTCCTTCTATCATCCAAAATCTTATTGAAGGAATAAAAAAAGGAAGATTACAGACAAGACATAATTATTCCTTTTACAGCAAGTTTAACGGTGCAACAAATTATTACATTGTTTGAAGCTAAAACTAATATTGATAAGAGGCAACAGGGCAATCACTTGATAATGCAACTATCAGAATTCTACTTACACGCCATTACTACTGCTAAAGGAAAAAAATTAATAAACAAATATCTAAACGTGAATAATGAGAACCAGTTTTCAAATTAAAACAATCAATAAAAACAATAGAAGTTCAGGTAGACTGAACAAGGGATGGAAGTATCTATTACTGTTGTTTGCAAGTATGATAAGTATTAGTACTATCATGGCGCAACAACCAGTTGAACTACAGTTAAAAGATGCATTAAGATATGCATTAGAAGCTAATCAGAATGCAAGAAAAGCAAGACTTAATATAGAGAATGGCCAATACCAGATAGATGAAGTTAAGTCAAGAGCATTGCCTCAAGTAAATGGTTCGGGGGGAATTACCTATAATCCTATCCTGCAATTAAGTGCTATTCCCGGTGAACTTTTCGGAACACCTGGTACAACCACATTAGTTGCTTTCGGGCAAAAGTGGAATGCTAACGCAGCCCTTTCTGTCTCACAAACTTTATTTGATAATTCAGTATTTACAGGAATAAAAGCAGCAAAAACAACTGCGGAGTTTTATAGGCTCAATGCTCAATTAACTGAAGAGCAAATACTAGAACAAGTAGCAACAAATTACTATCGTGTTCTTGTTCAAAGACAACAAGTAGGTGTTGTAGATAGTACGATAAAAAACACTGAAAGATTACAAAGTGTGTTGCAAGGTTTGTTTGATAATGGCTTAGCTAAAAAAATAGATGTTGACCGTGTAGCTGTTAGTGTATCAAATCTTAGAAGCCGTCGTCAACAATTGTTGAACGGTGTATTATTGCTTGAAAATCAGCTGAAATTTTTGATAGGAATGCCTATTCAAAATCCTATCAGCATACCTGGTATTGAGTTAGCTTCTATTACACCACAGGCAGTACCACAAGGCGATACAATTGATGTAGCAGGCAGAACAGAACTTGCAGTATTAAGAACACAGGAAAGTTTGTTGCAGTACCAGAAACAAGCTACTAAAGGAGAATATTATCCTACACTTGGCTTCTCCGGTTCTTATTCTTACCAGGGACTAAGCAATAGATTCCCGGTATTTAAAGGACAAAAAAATGGAGCAAATTGGTTTGATGTTAGTTCCTTAGGTTTAAATCTTCGTGTGCCAATATTTAATGGTGGTGCGACTAAAGCACGATTGAAACAAGCTGATGTTAGCATAAGAAAACTACAGGAAGATATTTCTTCCACAAGGCTTTCATTAAACCTTGCTTATGAAAATGCAAGAACGCAAATCAACAATAGCATCATCACTTTAAGTAGCCAAAAAGAAAACGTAGAGCTTGCTCGAAACGTTTATTCTAATACACAAAACAATTACAACAACGGCCTTGCAACTTTAACAGATTTACTTGAAGCTGAAAACTCTTTAACAGAAGCCCAGAACAACTATTCATCTGCATTGCTTGATTATCGAGTATCAGAAATACAGCTAATTAAAGCACAAGGCACACTTAGAAATTTATTAAACTAACAAACATACAGGAATGAAAAAGAGGTCTTTTAAAGGTATCATTATAACTACGGTAATCATAATCACATCAATAGGATTGATTGCCTGGGTACTTACAAACAATAAAAAGAAAAACGAAGCAAAAGTTGCTGTTGCTGCAAAAACGAGTAGCGATGTAGTTGTAAAAACATTTACTGTTACAAAGCAAACTGTTGAGCAAAACTTTGGAGTAAACGGAAACTTTGCGCCTGCTGCTCAAATGAATTTCGCTTCAGAAAACTCTGGTCGTGTTATTAGGGTTATAGTGGATGAAGGTAGCCGTGTAAGAAGAGGTCAAACACTTGCCATTATTGATGCAGGTACGCTAAGCATTGACCTTGAAAGTGCACAGGCAAATCTTCAAAATGCAGTTCGTGACCAGCAACGTTATGAAAATGCATATAAAACAGGTGGTGTTACACAACAACAACTTGACCAGGCTCGTCTTGCTGTTCAGAATGCAAAGTCACGTGTTTCACAGTCAAGAATTAGAGTAGGCGATGCAAATGTTCGGGCTTCAATAAATGGCATTGTTAACAAGCGTTACATAGAACCGGGTGCTTACGTTTCTCCCGGTACACAACTGTTTGAAATTGTAGATGTATCAAGACTTAAGTTGAATGTTGCCGTGAATGAAACACAGGTAGCGCGTTTAAAAGTCGGTGATAAAGTACAAGTGAAAGCAAGTGTTTTTCCAGATAAAACATTTACTGGTCGCGTAGGTTTTATTGCCGCAAAGTCTGATGCTTCACTAAACTTTCCTGTTGAAATTGAGGTTGCAAATACAGCAGCTAACCAGTTAAAAGCAGGTATGTATGGTACTGCAATTTTCGATTTTCCTCAAACAGCTCCCGTTATTATTGTGCCTCGTAATGCCTTTGTTGGTAGCGTAAGCAGCAACCAGGTTTTTGTTGTTGATGCAGGTAATGTAGCACGTACCCGCAAGGTAATTGCAGGGCGTGTTATAGGTGACCAGGTTGAAGTGCTTCAAGGCTTGAACGAAGGTGACATTGTAATTACCAGCGGTCAAATCAATTTGAATGATGGTAGTAAAGTGTCTACAATCAAGTAGTGGTGTGTTGTGAATTATGAGTTGAAAGACAAATACTAGTTACGTGCTCTAATAAAGAGATTTTGTTACAAGCATTTAAGCACTATTCGACATCGTTGTGTCACTCACTTGTACTGATTTAACAAGCCTGGGCGCGAAGCGAAGAATCCGCCTTCGTCATTGCGAGGAGGAACGACGAGGCAATCTGATGCCTGAATTCAAACAGGTTTATAATTAGCAGAGCAGATTGCTTCGTTCCTCGCAATGACGGTGACCAAGCAAAACGAATGCATCGTAATTGTGAGGAGGAGCGACTAGGCAATCTGATGTCTGAATTGAAACAGTTTTATAATTATTTAAAGCAGTTGCTTCGTTCCTCGCAATGACGAAGGATGAACAAAAGTACAAGAGTGCGACGCAAGGATGCTTATTCGGAGTTACTAAACCCGGGATCAAAAAAAGAAAAAAATCTCAACTCGACTAAGGGTTGGGGCAAAAGAATTTAGAAAATGAAAATTGCAGAAATATCAATAAAACGACCTTCATTGGTGATTGTACTTTTTACAGTACTTATATTGGGAGGGCTATTAAGTTACTCGGCATTGAACTATGAGTTACTACCAAAATTTAGTCCGGCGGTAGTATCTATAACCACAGTATATCCCGGCGCATCTCCGAGTGAAGTTGAAAATACGGTATCAAAAGAAATTGAGAATGCAGTGTCTTCAATGGAGAACATTAAGAAACTGGATACAAGGTCCTTCGAAGGCATTTCAAATGTTATTATAACCCTAAACAGTGGCGCTGATGTAGATTATGCTTTGAATGATGCCCAGCGGAAAGTAAATGCTGTTTTAAGAAACTTACCTGAAGATATTGACCCCCCTTCTTTGAATAAGTTTTCGTTGGATGACTTGCCAGTTATGACCTTGTCAGCATCAGCAAACATAGATGAAGCTGCATTCTATGATTTGATGGATAAGCGTATAGCTCCGGTATTATCAAGGGTTTCAGGTGTTGCACGTATAAACCTTATTGGTGGACAAGAACGTGAGATACAAGTAAACATTGATGCAGGCAGGTTGGAAGGTTATGGCTTATCGCTGTTACAAGTTCAACAAGCGGTGCTTTCATCTAACCTCGACTTTCCTACAGGTAGTGTTACAACCCGTGATAGAGATATCCTAATCCGGCTATCCGGTAAGTACAGAAATGTGGATGAGTTGCGTAACCTTATTGTTGCTAACTCACAAGGTGCACAGGTTAGGTTAATGGATGTTGCCGATGTACAGGATGCACAAAAAGATGTAGAGAAAATAGCAAGGGTAAACCAGGTAAGTTCAATTGCATTGCAGGTGTTGAAACAATCTGATGCGAATGGTGTGGCTGTAAGCGAAGAGGTAACTGCAAGTATTGCAAAGCTGCAAAAAGATTATGCTTCATCGGGTCTTAAACTAACAATTGCAAACGATGCATCAGTGTATACATTAGCATCTGCTGATGCAGTTATTCATGACCTTTTTCTTGCGATTATTTTAGTTGCTTTTGTAATGTTGTTCTTCTTACATAGTGGCCGTAATGCTGTTATTGTAATGGTTGCTATTCCCGCTTCATTAATTGCAACTTTTATTGGAATGAAGTTGCTTGGTTATTCTCTTAACCTAATGTCATTGCTTGGTCTATCACTTGTGGTGGGTATACTCGTGGATGATGCTATTGTGGTATTGGAGAATATATACCGGCACATGGAAATGGGTAAAAATCGAGTTCGTGCATCTTATGATGCAACGAAAGAAATTGGATTTACAGTAACATCGATAACGCTTGTAATTGTAGTAGTGTTTTTACCTATTGCAGCAAGTACAGGATTGGCAGCAGATATATTAAAAGAGTTTTGTGTTACGGTGGTAATCGCAACCCTGTTTTCATTGTTATCATCCTTTACAATTGTTCCGTGGCTTTCATCAAGATTTGGTAAGCTCGAGAAAATAACCGGGAAATCTTTATTCGGAAAAGTGATTGTACGTTTTGAAAAAGGTTTGCACAAGTTTACTGATAGGGTAACTAATATATTGAAATGGTCGTTGGCTCATAAGAAGACTACATTAGGGTTAGTGTTTGGATTATTAATAGCCTCATTTTGGCTAGTTGGTGCAGGATTTATTGGAGCCGAGTTTTTTGCAAAGAGTGATAGAGGTGAATTTTTAGTACAAATAGAATTACCTAAAGATGCGTCTATTGAACAAACAAATGCAATAGCACAAAAGGCAGAAAAATTTCTTAAAACAAAGCCTGGTGTTACAAGGTTAATTACAACAGTTGGACAATCGAGTGATGGACAAGGTGGTGTACAAGCAACGCCTTATAAAGCGGAAATAGGTGTTCAATTAGTGCCAAAACAGCAACGGGCGGATGATGCTAATATATATGCTGCTAAAACTAAATTAGAATTAGAGCCTTTACTTGTGGGTGCTAAAATAAAAACAGTTCCTATCAGTATTCTTGGTTCAGCAGAACAAGCTCCGCTTGCATTAATTGTAACAGGTCCTGAATTGGATAGTGTAATGTTGTTTGCCAATTCAGCCCTTGCAGAACTAAGAAAGATAAAAGGTGCTTCGGAAATGAGGTTGTCTGTTGAAGCAGGTAATCCTGAAATTAATGTACAGGTAGACCGCGATAAAATGGCTGCACTTGGCTTATCACTTTCTACAGTTGGTACTACTATGCAAACTGCATTTAGTGGTAATACTAATGGTAAGTTCAGGCAAGGTGAATATGAATATGACATCAATATCAGGTACAGTAGTTTTAACAGGCAGAGTTTACAGGATGTAAGTAACCTTTTGTTTGTAAATGATAATGGACAACCAATTAGGTTAGCCCAATTTGCAACAGTTAAGGAAAGCTCCGGACCTAGCCAATTGGAGAGGCGAGATAAGAGTACATCAGTTACGGTACAGGCGCAAACAGTTGGTCGTCCTACAGGTACAGTGGCTGCTGAGTGGCAGGCTAAGTTTGATAAATTAAGAAAACCTACAGGAGTTACTTTTGTTTGGGGGGGTGACATGGAAAACCAAAGTGAAGGTTTTGGTTCATTAGGTATTGCATTGTTAGCAGCTATAGGGTTAGTGTATTTGATTATGGTATCATTGTACAACAGTTTCATTTATCCACTTGTAGTGTTGTTTTCAATTCCACTTTCAATTATTGGCGCATTGCTTGCGTTGGCACTTACCAATAATTCACTTAACCTCTTTACAATACTTGGTTTGATAATGTTGATTGGTTTGGTGGCAAAGAATGCTATTATATTAGTTGACTTTACTAACCAGAGAAAAGCCGAAGGTGCAAGCACTTACCAGGCTTTGATTGATGCTAACCATGCACGTCTTCGACCGATTTTAATGACTACCATTGCGATGATAATTGGTATGCTACCAATAGCTTTAGCAAGTGGAGCAGGTGCCGAATGGAAGAATGGGCTTGCCTGGGTAATTATAGGTGGATTAACTAGTTCCTTGTTTCTTACACTTATAGTGGTGCCGGTGATGTATGCAGTGTTTGATAAGCTGATTGCGAAGTTCACAGAGAAGAAGGAAAAGCAGATAGATGAATTGATGGTGGAAGATTATGAGGAGCTTGAAGTTCATAAAGAATATGAAGGAGCTTTTGATCCTTCTCATGTGTAAACATGTTTTGGTGTAGTGTTTGATTTAGTTTTAGATAGGGGAGTAACTGCTCCCCTATTTTATACAATAAAACACAAGGCAGGCAGTAATATTTGGAACAAAAAAATGAGTGATAGAATTCAAAGTAAGCAGGAAGAAGTAGCAAATGCACTCACGCATGGAGTCGGCTTTTTGTTAGCACTAACCTTAGTGCCTGTGCTAATTGCAAGAGCAACTGCTACAGATACTATACAAATGAAGCTTGCCGCAGCATTATTTTCATTTGGGATTTTGATGTCGTACTTGTCTTCAACTGTGTATCATGTAGTCCAAAATGCGAACCTTAAGAAACACCTTCGCATTTGGGATCATATCAGCATCTTCTTTTTAATAGGCGGCACCTATACACCGATTATTTGTAAGTACACCCCTTCCTCTACAGCTATTATATTTTTAATCTG
>JAQBNN010000030.1 GCA_028288505.1 Segetibacter sp.
AGGAGAAAGGCCCTTCTGCTCCACCAGCAGAAGCGAAAAAGGGAATAGTTATTAGCGAAAGTAAAGAGCTAAGTACTTTCTCATCAGCAGTAAAATTGGCAGAAATGAAGCAGCTTTTTACTGCTGACCCATATACTTTTCTTGCCCCAAACAACGCAGCCTTTAAGAAGTTGGGGAATGCGTTACTCCAAACCTTAATGAGTTCGGCTAATCGGGAGGCGTTGGTTTCCCTTTTAGGTTTTCATATCGTTCCCGGTAATATCAATAGTTCTTTTATCAGGGAAACGATTGCAAAGAATGGAGGTTCTTATTCAATTAAAACCCTGCAAGGAGGTGAGTTGAAATTTTTTTTAAAAGGGAAAGACCTGTTTGTATCTGATGAAAAAGGTGGAAAGAGTAAAGTAATTGCACAAGACCTTAAGGGTAATAACAATGGCACATTGCATATAATTGATACTGTACTTATGCCCTCGGGCTAACTTAAATTTTTAAAAATTGTAAAGAGGCTTTTGCCTCTTTTTTTTATATCTCGTTTTATGAGTCTTAAATCCTTTGTCCCTGCAATTATCTATTTTATAATTACCCTTGTTTTGCTAACCTTGCCAGGAGACGACCTGCCGAAAAGCGATTTATTCAATATACCCAACTTTGATAAGTACGTGCATACTGGTTTGTTTTTTTTGCTTACTATCGTTTTTTATTCTCCTTTACAGAGTATTAATATATCATTTGCTCGGAAGAAAAACTGGCTAATAGCGGTAGCGGTTATGGCACTTGCTTACGGGATAGCGATAGAGTTTGTACAAAAATACCTTGTTCCCCACCGCTCTTTTGATAAATTTGATATACTATTTGACGCTTTTGGTTGTTTTTTTGGCTGGATGGTAGGCAGAAAACTTATAGTAAAAAAATAGGCCCCAGTGGAAACCGGGGCCGCAACCAAAACTAACTGCTTATGAGAAAATTTGACTACTTAATTAAGTAATCTTAATATAGTAAAAACAAATACGGTGCCAATATCTAATGATTCTTCTGGTTCATTCCTTTCTTCTAGGTCCGCATTGGCACTGCACTTATCTGCTTATTTGCTCGTACAAATGTAAAACAAAGTTGCAACATTGGTATACAAAAAATTGTTAAGCATGCTTGTAATACCTATCTTTTTTTTATACTTCTCCCTATCAAAAATACGAGGTAACGTAAAAAAAAGTTTTACTAACTGCCCCTATGAAAAATCAACTGCTCATTGGAGCGTCGCAACGGCTGCATCAATAAAGCTATGCTGCTGGAGGCCAAAATAAAAAAGACTTAAGCAACTTGGGGCGTCATCTTATCAGCGTTCTCTGCCATTTGCAGTAGCTCAATAAAATCATCAATGTCGCCGTTCATTACTGCATCAAGATTGTAAGATGTAAGACCAATTCGGTGATCTGTAACTCTGCCCTGCGGCCAGTTGTAAGTTCTTATTTTGGCGCTACGGTCACCTGTACTAACAAGGGTTTTCCTGTGCCGGCTAATTTCGTCTTCCTGTTTACGTACCTGCGCTTCGTATAACCTCGATCGTAGCATCGTCATTGCTTTCTCGCGGTTTCCGAGCTGGCTTCTTTCCGTTTGACAAACCACCACTTCCCCTGTAGGAATGTGGGTAAGCAAAACTTTCGTTTCTACCTTGTTTACGTTTTGTCCGCCAGCACCACCGCTTCGTGCAGTTTCCATTTTTACATCTGCAGGGTTCAGTTCGAAATCAATCTCTTCAGCTTCAGGCATTACAGCCACCGTAGCTGCTGATGTATGCACTCTTCCCTGCGTTTCTGTATTTGGAACTCTTTGCACACGATGCACACCACTTTCAAATTTCATTATGCCGTAAACATCCTCCCCCTGCACCTCCACCAATACTTCCTTATAACCGCCCACGCTACCTTCACTTTCACTAACAATAGCCGTTTTCCATCCTCGCTTGCTGCAATAGCGCAAATACATGTTCAACAGATCTCCTGCAAACAAGCTAGCCTCGTCCCCTCCGGTTCCCGCACGAATTTCAATTATAGCGTTCTTATCATCCTGCGGATCTTTGGGTATCAGCAATTTGGTCAATTCCTTTTCCAGCTTCTCCTTTTTTTCTTCCAGCTCGGGCATTTCCATTTTTGCCAGCTCACGCATATCCTCGTCGTTACTGTTCAAAGCCTCCTTGCTTAATTCATATTCCGCCAGCACTTGTTTATATTCTTCAGTAGGCTGAACAATTTTTTCAAGGCTCCTGTATTCCTTGCTCAATCGTTGAAACTCCTTTTGGTTTCCAATAATCTCAGGGTTTGTAAGCGCCAGTCCCACCTGATCAAAACGGCCTTTAATGGCTTCCAGTTTATCTAACATTTTTTACTTATAATTTTTTTGTTGCCCGCTTTTGTACTACTATTTAGCATCGTTGTGTCACTCACTTGTACCGCAAACCATTATTCAACTACCTTGACCGTTTCGCGAAATAGTTTTCTACTAGGTCAGAACCTAACCGGCACGGGGCAAAATTAATGGCGGCAAAGTTAAGCGTTTCACCCTACCAATAACCTTTGGTAGTTACTTTTGAGCCATTATGAGTTTTAGAAAATTTCAGGCAGACAAAATTTTTACAGGCACAGATTTACTGGAAGGCGATAATGTATTAATAACAGACGAGAGAGGCATAGTACAGGAAATTGTTTCTGCACACGAGGCAGGCGATGATATACAAAATGAAAAAGGGTGGTTGAGCCCTGGCTTCATTAATTGTCATTGCCACCTTGAACTGAGCCGCATGCGAGGTTTAATACCAGAAAAAACTGGCCTCGTTGATTTTGTTTTCTCTGTTGTAACACAGCGCCACTTTCCTGATGAAGAAATTTTAGAAGCCATCGCAAACGCAGAAGCTGAAATGATTTTAAATGGAACTGTAGCTGTTGGAGATATTTGCAACAACCTTCTTACGCTTCCTCAAAAACAGAAAGGAAATCTTCCTTATTACAATTTTATCGAAGTCAGCGGCTGGTTACCCGGCATAGCTGAGCAAAGGTTTGAAAGAAGTAAAGCGTTTTACGAAACATTTATAAAAACATTTCCAAGCTCACTAGTGCCACATGCTCCCTATTCTGTCTCAGAAGATTTGTGGAATCTCATTCAACCTTTTTACCAGGACAAAGTAGTAAGCATACATAACCAGGAAACAGCTTTTGAAGATGAGCTATTTCTCGACAATTCTGGCGATTTCCTCCGGATGTACCAAAAGATGAACCTGGATCATTCCTTTTTTAAACATAGCGGCAAGAGCAGTTTACAAACTTATTTTCGCAATTTAAAAGGAGCGTCAAACGTGTTGTTGGTTCATAACACCTTTACAAAAGAGGAGGATATTTTATTTGCCAATCAGCAATCAGCGATTAACGACCAGCAATTGTATTGGTGCCTGTGTATTAATGCAAACCAGTACATTGAAAATGCACTGCCCCCGGTTGAAACACTTAGAAAAAACCATGGCAATATTGTACTAGGTACTGACAGTCTTACCAGTAATTGGAGCTTAAGTATATGGGATGAGATTAAAACTGTCCGCAAAAATTTCCCTGCTATTCCCCTGGAGGAGGTGTTGGGATGGGCAACGCTAAATGGCGCAAAAGCTTTACAGATGGAAGAGCAATTGGGAAGCTTTGAAACCGGAAAAAAGCCGGGCGTTTTATTGATGGATGATGCAAACCATCAATTAAAACGGCTTATTTAAAAACAGACTTTGCTTTAAGAAAGAATTTCCTGTAAAATAGGTAAGCTTTTAATCTCTCCAAAATCCTGTACATGCAGAGCAATATAGTTCTGGTAAGCAAGTATCAGCTCCCGCCTAACTGGTCGATTAACTGAAATTGTTTCGAGGTCATTGTAAAAATTAATAGAAAGAAATTCTGAAGTTGCTTTAGCAGCCAATGCATCAAGGTAATAGGAATGGGTTGGAACTTCTTTTACAAACTGCCCTTCATATAAATCAACTATTGATGTGCTTTGCGAATATTCTCCCTGGATTCTAAAGCCTAATTCTCCGCCCAACTGCAACGTGAAATACAAAGGAAGGTTTGCTGTAAGAACTGTGTTGCCTTTATCCAATTGTTTTAGTGTGTCTTCTGCCAGGTAATATAACTCGGGGCTTGCTTCTGGTTGTTTTAATGCATGTTGAAGCATTTCAACCACGTACATGGCAACGGTATTTTTAACTACATCGAACAACACATTTTCGTACAAAAAACTCCATTCGTATTCTTTTATGAACTGCAGGTTTTTAAATTCGTTTTTATAAACCACCATATCTAAAATAGCAGCCGGCTGAAAAAATATCGACTTACCTGCACCCTTTTTTACTGCTTGTCTCACACCTTTTACTATGTAAGACTGAATGCCAAAAAGCTCAGTGTATACAGAAGCAATAATGCTGGTTTCACCATACTTTATTGTTCGTAGTACTATGCCTTTTGTTTTGTGGGTCATGCTTTATAGAAGTAAAAGTATTAAAGGTTGATACAACTTAATTGCGCAAAGTGGTTGAGACTTTTTAAAAGAAATGAAGCTTGCAAATTGCCGCTATAAGATTTGCCGTACAAGTGAGTGACACAACGATGCTTAATAGAATTACGTATGCCTGGAACCAAAATAAAAAGGGCTGCGTTGGCAACCCTTTTTAAAATGTTATTAGCTCTTTATTCGAACGTGCTATAGAAGTAGGGCGTCTTCGCTTCAAATTCTGCTGCGCAAGTGTCTACCATTTTATAAGCACGAATAATTCCGAGTGCTTTACGCTTTTCGTATACCTGGTCCTCGGTGCAATTACGCATGATCTTTGAAATTTGCTCGTCGCCAAAACCATTTTTCTTAGCCTCTTTCAACAAGTCTTCGGGCAGCGTGTCAATGGTATATTTTGCAATGTCTTTTTCAATGTTGCAGATTTGCTGTATCTGGTGCAGGAACCATTTATCAATTCGTGTTGCCTGTGCAATTGTTTTAACGGTAACACCTTGCATAAGCGCATCTTTGATCCTGAAGATGCGATCCCATTTCGGGGTTTTAATATACTCGATCAGCTCATCACTCTTCATCAAACTCTTGCCATAATAGCCAAGTCCAACAGCATCGTTCTCCAGGCTCTGACAGGCTTTTTGGAGCGCCTCGGTAAAGCTTCTTCCAATGGCCATTACCTCGCCAACACTCTTCATTTGCAGACCGAGTGTATCGTTGCTGCCTTTAAACTTATCGAAATTCCAGCGTGGTACTTTTACAATTACGTAGTCAAGCGCGGGTTCAAAATAAGCTGAAGTGGTTTGCGTGATCTGGTTCTTCAACTCGTCTAAAGAATAGCCAATTGCCAGTTTAGCCGCCACCTTAGCAATAGGATAACCAGTAGCTTTTGACGCCAATGCAGAAGAACGGCTTACACGAGGATTGATCTCAACTGCAATAAGTTCTTCAGTGTCTGGGTTTAATGCAAATTGCACATTACAACCACCTGCAAAGTTGCCAAGGCTACGCATCATCAAAATGGCCTTATTACGCATTTCCTGGAAGGCAGTGTCGCTTAAAGTCATAGCGGGAGCAACTGTAATACTATCGCCGGTATGTATGCCCATTGGATCGACGTTCTCCACCGTACAAATGATCACTACGTTGTCGGCCTGGTCTCTTAAAAGTTCGAGTTCATATTCTTTCCAGCCGAGTACCGCTTTTTCAACCAACACTTCATGTATCGGAGACGCTGTTAGTCCACGATTCAATGCTTCATCTAGTTCATCCCTGTTGTGTACAAATCCGCCACCTGTTCCACCTAAAGTAAACGAAGGGCGTATCACCAAAGGAAACCCGATCTCCTGGGCAAACTCTTTGCCTTCTAAGTGACTGTTAGCAACACGACTTGGCGCTGTTGGCATTCCGATCTTTACCATTAACTGGCGAAACTTTTCACGGTCCTCTGCTGTGTCAATAGCGGCTACGTCAACACCAATTAACCGGCAGTTGTATTTTTCCCACACACCTAATTCATCGGCCTCTTTGCAAAGGTTTAAGGCAGTTTGTCCACCCATGGTAGGCAGCACCGCATCAATGTTATTTTCCTCCAAAATCTTCTCAATACTCTCAACTGTTAGTGGCAGCAGGTAAACCTTATCCGCCATCATAGGGTCAGTCATAATAGTTGCGGGGTTACTGTTAATGAGTACCACGTTAATCCCTTCTTCGCGTAAACTACGTGCTGCTTGGCTGCCCGAATAATCGAACTCGCAAGCCTGCCCTATAATGATGGGACCTGAACCAATAATTAAAACCGATTTTATAGATGTATCTCTTGGCATTTCAAAAAAATAAATTGTGCAAATGTAAGTTTCGCACAATAAAAAGCTGGTTAAATTTCTAATCCTGATCTTTTTGGTGCAAGCATTTCGAATACTATTGAGCATCGTTGTGTCACTCACTTGTACGGCAGAATTTAAAGCAGCATGGAGGAAGCAGCGGCAGAACAGTAACTTAGGTTGAAGAACCTTCCGCCGGGTGCACTAGTAATAGGATCAAATTTCGCCACCTACGGCAGAATAATGAAAATAATGTACAAGAGTGCGACGCAAGAAAAGTTTCATAGTAGTAATTCCGTTTGCTTCCAAAAACTAACACGCCTGTCTACGTGCTAATAAAATCACATAACTCTCCCGCGGAAAGTAATGGTAAGGTATTTGAAACATGGGTTCGTCAAATGGCA
>JAQBNN010000043.1 GCA_028288505.1 Segetibacter sp.
CGCAATTGTAACTGGTACCCCGGCAAAAGAACAGCAGTGGGCCACAAAATATAATATTCCTGCAAAGAACATTTACAACTACGACAACTTCGATAACATAGCAACTAACAGCGATGTTGATATAGTATACGTAGTGCTGCCGATTTCAATGCACAAAGAATTTACGGTCAGGGCAGCAAAGGCCGGCAAACATGTTATTTGCGAAAAGCCAATGGCGCTTAATGTGCAGGAGTGCCGCGAAATGATAGATGCTTGCAAAAAAGCAAACCGCATGCTTTCTATTGGTTACCGTTTGCATTTTGAACCATACAATATGGAAATGAGGCGCCTTGGACAAAAGAAGGTTTACGGAGCTGTAAAAACCATCGACTGTGCTAATGGTTTTGTTTACGGCGGCGATCCAAACGCGTGGAGGTTAAAGCAAGCTTTAGCGGGTGGCGGTGGTTTAATGGACATGGGTGTTTATACTATACAAGGCGCCAGGTATGTTACAGGCGAAGAGCCGATCTCGGTAGTAGCAAGGGAGGAAAAAACAAACCCTAAGTTGTTCGCAGAGGTTGACGAAACTATATTTTACGAACTGGCGTTTCCAGGCGGAGCGGTTGCAAAGGGCATCTCTAGTTATAATAAGAATCTTAACCACCTAAAAGCTACTGCTGATAAAGGCTGGTTCGAACTCTCTAGTGCCTATAGATATGGCGGTCTGCGAGGCGCAACCATTGATGGGCCAATGACCTTCGATCCTAACGTAAACCAGCAGGCGCGGCAGATGGATGATTTTGCTCAATGCATTCTTCAAAACAAACCTACAAGAGTGCCTGGCGAAGAAGGCCTTAAAGACATGAAAGTTATTGAGGCAATATATAGAAGCATCGCGTCAGGTAAAAGAGAAAGTATAACTTAGAACAAAGCGGCAGCCTGCTACATTTATTAAGTCTTTTTGTTGACCCGGCGGTATTGCTACTATTGAACGTCCGTTGCGTCGCACTCTTGTACGTTCTTTCTAACATTCACCTAAATGCTGAGTATAGTTTTACAAGTACAAGTGAGTGACACAACGATGTTGATTATTTGTACTTAGCTCGCCCCCAATGAAAAATTGTTTTCAATCCACGGCTGATTGACCAACCCATTTATAAACATAAGTTGAGGGCAAACTTCCGGAAGAACAAAATGCACAAGTTTCCTTGTGCATTTTTACTTATTTCTGTTTGCGTTTACCTAGTTTCTTACCTGTCCCCTCAACTTGCCATTAGCGGCTGCAGAAGAATGAACATCAACATAAATGCGGTCAGTCATAATTATCGCAGCAGTTGCTGAGTCAACAGTAGTCATTCTGCTAACGCCATAATCAGCCGTTGCATTCGCAAGAGTGGCAAGTATTGGACCGTTAACACCGGGAGCTCCCTGATGTAAGTGCGCAGCTGTTAGCGCCTCGTTTGGCTCTACGTTAGCAACTTCAATTCTGCTGTATAATCTCCTGTCTTCGGTTAACCTTAAAAGTACCGATCCTGAAGCGGTTGTAGTAACGGGTGGAACCACTTGTGCTCCTGTTAATGTTGCGCTGCCTTGCATTACAATTACGCGGTTTAATTGGGCTCTTACTAAACCCGTAGGAACACGGTTTGAATATAAATTGAAATACAACTCTACATTAGGATTAAGCAGGCTATCAACAAGGCTTGGGCGAAGATCATAAATAATTCCGCTACCGTAATTGTTGATAAACCTCGGGTGAAGATCAAGAACAACTGCGCCGTTTGAAACAGGGTCGCCAGCATGGATTCCTGCACCAGTTAAAGAGTCCCCCGACATAAGAGAGTCTACAGTAAAGTCGAAACGAAGAGAACTGTCAGCATGTAATTGAATATTTAGCCGGCCAGTTTCAGTGCGACCTACAGGACCTGGATTTTCATTCCTTACCGATATGGGTAACCTCCATTCTTTAAAAACGTTGGCACCCAAATCGTTATAACTTGATTTAGAACAACTAACCGAAAAGGCAATTAAAAAAATACCAAGAACTGGAAGTAAAAGTTTTGTTTTCATGATTATTGCGTGCATTTTTTTCGTTAAATACCTTAGGTGACAATATTAACATGCAAAAAGGTTGCCTGCTAATTATTGCTATTTAATGCAAAGTATGTTGAAAACTAATCAAGTCGCTTGCTAATATCCCCATCAATCTTATCGAAGAGATGCTGCGGTTTATATACACGCCACGCTGGAATCTCCATCAGTTCAATGAAGTAATTCAGCTTCTTTCGTTTGAAATCGTATTGCGTTTGCTCGGGCATGTTTAGGGCTACTATCCAACCGTTTTCATCGTTTACTTCTTCAAACCATTCTTCGTAATAATCTTTGTCGCCGCTGTGGAAGTTTAATACGTTTTCAGTAATTAAAATATACTTGCTTATGTGTTGTGCAAACATATCATCTATCACATCTCTTTTAAGAGTCATGATGTCGTTTTCAATGGCGTCATTCCATTCACCTAATAATTCTATGATTGCAAACCCCTCTGAATAGTCTACAAATAGAACTTTCAGGTACAAAGTCTTGCTGCCAAATTCATCCCACTGTGGGTGTATATAGTAATTGTACACGGTTTGCGAATACTCAAACTCACTATACTGCCGCCCGTAAAACGGCGACCGCTCATCTTCCTCGGCGGTATACATATGTCTCCAGTTAAAAAAAGGCTCTATATTATGCATGCTCTAATCCTCCTACCTGCAAAGTTCTTATCAATTTTATTAATCCAATAATAGTCTTTCATATTTCTAAGAAAGACGTGTTGTTATATTTTTTTGAACCGGGCTTCACCTCATTAAGCAACTTTTGTTGCGACGCAGTTCGTTCATCTTTTAGTAATTCTGTGCATCAATAAAGCAGTTTAATAGCTGCTTTATTGATGCACAAAGTCCTACAATAAATGCTGAATAGAATTACTAAAAGTACAAGAGTGCGACGCAACGAACGTTTAATGCATGTACTAAACCTTGGCCCAAAAAACTAAAGCAATCAATGCTGCAAAAATCAATTCCAGAAATTATAAAAACAAAAAAAGGGCCGCTTTTCAGCAGCCCTTTTTCTAAAAATTTATATTTTACTGCACCACTATCTTATCATTGTAAACTGTTTGGCGATCACTTCCTGTCAGCTTAATTAGGTACATGCCACCAGCAGCAGTGCGGGGAAGGTTAATCCTTTCTTGTTGTCCGCTCACGGCAATGTTTAAAGCTCTTGATAAAACATTTCTGCCGCTGGCATCGGTTAAAACAAGGTTGTATTGCCCTGCAGCAACCCTATCAAACTGAACAGTAAACGTTTTATTAGCAACTGGGTTTGGATAAATACTTACGGCATGATTTCCTCTAATTTCATTTACTAAAAGTTTCTCAGTGCCAAAGTTGCTTTTGCTGTACAACAGGTTGCCATTTGCCAAATCAGAAGCGTTGTAAACCTGTTGCTCAGTTTTCTTCAATTGAGTTGCCTCAAGTGTAGAGATATTTACTTTAAAATAGTTGTCGCTTAAGGTAGCGCTGCTTACCACAACATCGCCATCATTATTTACAACCATGCCGTTGCTTGTAAATCCTTCAGGCAGGCCTTTTACAGTACCTATAAAATCAGCAACTTTGGTTTGAACATTTATTTTAAAAATATTGTTACGCATGCTAATAAGGTAAAGGTTGCCGTAGGCATCACCAACCATATCTCCACCCCAGCTGCTGCATTGTTTGTGCACGCTCATACCTTTATTATTCTTGCCATCGATTAATTCGCCAAGGTCTGATATCACTGGTTTTTGACCAGTTGAAAAACGTACCAGGTGTTTTGCATCGTTAGTTAGTGCATAACCGAAACCATCGCTTGCAAAACTCATACGGGTAATCACGTTTGCTTCATCGTATTTATTACCACCTGCAAGCGTCTGGCCTTGCAAATAAAACAGTTGGGTTTGGTTGCTGTTTAAATCAAAATAACGTAATTCGTCTCCCCTCATGTTAGTATAATACAAGCGATTGAACTTTGCATCGAAGGCAGCTGCAGCAACACCTGAATTCATTGGTTGACTAGCAGCAGCAGGAAACCGAGAATTACCCCCAAAGTTTATTGCCGTTTTTGTAAGTGCATCAAGCGGTTGAATAGTTGTTTGTGCAGGATCAAAAATGGTCTTCACCACTTCCCCGGTTCCAAGGTCAATTTCACGAATTACGTTCCAGTTATAAGAGCCTTTAACCTGGCTTGTAACTGCATAAGCCTTGTTTTGAGCAGAGGCGTCATTAGAGAAAATAGCGGCAATAGCAAAAATGGGTAAAGTTATTTTTTTCATAAGCTAAACTTTTTATAACACTAATTTAAGACCATTATATAAGAAGATAAATTATTTTCTAGAGTATGCGTCTACGGCCTTTTTGACACTGCCATTTGTTAGTAATAATTCTTTGGCAGCGTTGTAGTCATCCAGTTTTAGTTGATCCATAACCATTTTTACGCCCCTGTTAACCAACTTACTATTACTAAGTTGCATGTTCACCATTTTATTGTCCTCAACCCTTCCCAGTTGAATCATTACTGCAGTGGAGATCATGTTTAAAACGAGTTTTTGTGCTGTGCCGCTTTTCATCCTGGTACTGCCCGTTACAAACTCAGGCCCTACCACAACCTCTACCGGAAAATCCGACACAGCCGCAACCGGACTTCCTGCATTACATACAACGCAGCCTGTTATTATGCCTCTCTTCCTGCTTTCTTCCAAGGCACCTATAACGTAAGGCGTAGTGCCGCTTGCTGCAAGTCCAATCACCACATCTTTATCGCTTATAAAGTGTTTGTTCAAATCATTCCAGCCTTCCTCTTGGCTGTCTTCTGCAAATTCAACAGCTTGTGTTATCGCTTTTTCTCCGCCAGCTA
Organism: Segetibacter sp.; assembly: GCA_028288505.1. Lineage (GTDB taxonomy): Bacteria > Bacteroidota > Bacteroidia > Chitinophagales > Chitinophagaceae > Segetibacter. The sequence goes on from JAQBNN010000043.1 coordinate 4,921, forward strand.
TAAGGGCAATTACAAGACCGTAAGGAACCCCATAAGTTGGCGGGCATTCACTTGCGTCTACAATTGCAAGCCGGCCACTTGTGCCCGCTCCAATGTAAAAAAGCCGGCCACCAGCCAACATTTTATCGCTGATCGCCTGCACTAACTTTTCTATTTGCGGTATCGCTTTTTTTACCGATTGCGGTACCGTTTGGTCTTCGTTATTAATGTTCGTCAATAATTCATTCACCGACATTCTTTCCAAGTGCCTGTAATTACCTGGTTGCTCTGTTACTCTTATAAATTCTTCCATAGTATTGTAATTAGTGGATTAAGACAATAAACATGTCCAGGTTTAAATCATTTTTTTTGTCGACCAGCATTTGCTTTTCTATTAAACATCGTTGTGTCACTCACTTGTACTTTTTGTTTTTTATGGCCTCAAAAACCACAAAGCTTTTAATTACCACTAAGCCAGTTTAACTGTGGTACTTAATCAAACCATCTATAGGGGCTTTCAGTACTTTGCCTAACTCTAATTCGTAGCTGTTGCAAAGTTCTTTTAAAACATCTTTAAAACCGAATGCCACGCTGCCAATAAAGTTTATAGGGTATCTCCAACTTTCTTTGTACTTATAAACGTGGTTATAAAAGAAGTCATTAAAACCATCCTCTATAATATTTTCAACCATATAGTGCCCACGATTCTCAGCAAGGAAAATAGTAAATGAAGCGAGGTATTTGTTTGCTAAAGGCTGTTTATAAACGTTCTCCAAGATTTCTATATAATTAGTTATAAATCTTGCATCAAATTTTGCCCTCAAATCTTCATCAAAAGTGTTATACAAGTAATACTGTATTACTTTTTTGCCAAGGTATGCACCGCTACCTTCATCACCCAAAATGTAACCAAGACTGGCGGTATTTTTTATTGTCTTTTTGCCGTTATAGTAACACGCATTTGAGCCCGTGCCGAGGATGCAGGCAATGCCTTTTTCATTTCCACATACTGCTCGTGCAGCACCCATAAGATCGTGTGTAGCCTGTACTTTTGCCCCGGCAAAAGTTTTCTTTAAAGTTTTAGTTAATGCTGCTACATTATTAGGGTTACTTAAACCCGTGCCATAATAAAAAACTTCTTCAACCTCTGCGCCTTTAAGTTTTGGTAAAAGTTCTTTCTGCAATAATTCGGTTACTTGCTCTGGAGACAAAAAGTAAGGACTGATTCCTGTGGTTATTATTGTTTTCTTTTTGCCGTTATTCAGCAACACCCATTCACATTTTGTGGCGCCGCTATCGGCTATCAACTTTACTGACATATAAAATACCTTGAGTTTATCAAACGCACCTTTCCATACACCACTTTTATAAAAAAAAGAATATTAAGCTTTGATAGAATAATTTGAAACAAATTTTATAGATGCAATCATGTCGTCATGTAAAACCCTGTCTTCAGTATTGAACGTTACCACCTTTCTAAATTCCTCAAACATATGCTCTAAAACTTTCGACGTTTTAGCTGGCCTTCGAAATTCAAGTGCCTGGGCAGCAGAAAGTAATTCGATTCCTAATACTTTTTGCACGTTTTTCATTACCCTTAAACATTTTGTTGCAGCATTTGCTCCCATGCTCACATGATCCTCCTGGTTGTTGCTGCTTGAGATACTATCTACAGAAGCAGGTGTGCAAAGCTGTTTATTTTCACTTACAATACCAGCAGCAGTATATTGAGGAATCATAAACCCGGAATGAAGGCCAGGATTTTTTACGAGAAACATTGGCAGCCCTCTCTGTCCACTTATTAGTTGGTAAATACGCCTTTCCGAAATATTTGCTAACTCGCTCATCGCAATGCTTAGGAAATCTAAACCCAAAGCAAGTGGCTGCCCATGGAAGTTGCCCCCGCTTACAATCAGATCGTCTCCAGGAAAAATATTAGGGTTATCTGTTACTGAATTAACTTCTTTTAAAAAGGTATTTAGGACAAATTCAAAAGTGTCTTTAGTGGCCCCATGTACTTGTGGAATACAACGAAATGAATAAGGATCCTGTACTTCCTTCTTTTGTTGGTTTGCGATTTCACTTCCTGCTAAAAATTTGCGTAGCGCTTCAGCTGAATCAATCTGGCCTTTGTGACTACGGATGGAGTGAATTTTCTCGTGCAAGGGTTGAATACTGCAATCGAAGGCATCTAATGAAAGCGCTGCAATAGCATTAGACATGTTGATTAACTGCTCACTCATTTTTAGACAGTACATACCATAGGCACTCATAAATTGGGTGCCGTTTATTAACGCAAGCCCTTCCTTGCTTTTAAGTTGAATTGGTTCCCAGCCCAACTCTTTTAATACCTCTGCTGATTTTCTTCTTACACCCTGGTACCAAACTTCACCAAGTCCAATGAGAGGAAGACTTAGATGACTTAAAGGGGCAAGGTCTCCGCTTGCTCCCAAGGAACCTTGTGTATAAATAACAGGATACACTTCCTGGTTATACATTTCAATTAATCGTTTTACTGTATCAATCTGTACTCCACTATGGCCGTAGCTTAAAGATTTAATCTTAAGCATTAGCATCAGCTTCACTATAGGAACAGGAACGACATCGCCTAAACCACATGCATGACTTACCAGTAAATTGTATTGTAATTGTTCGATCTGATCCTTGTCGATCTTTACGTTTTGCAGGTAACCAAAACCGGTGTTGATGCCATAGAGAAGTCCGTCACTTTCAGAAATTTTCTTATCGAGATAATCCCGGCACTCTACTATTTTTTCGTGTGCATCAAATGTTATGGAGACCAGTTGATCATAATTCAGCAGGTTCTTTACCTGTTGAAAGCTTAGCCAATTCCTATCGAGGGGGAGATAATTATAACTCATAAAGCAAGGGCCTAATTGGCTGGAAAAGTACTTTATTTTATTGGAAGGTAATGCAGTGCTTGACTAAAGTACAAGGAACAACATTAAATTGTACTACTGCCGGCAGACTTATTAACTGTAGGTTAAATTATGCTGAAATTAGTACTCCTATAGGTTCCTGAATAAAAATCAGATGTTTCGAGGCATTAAACAGGAGGGTTTCTTGAAATATAACCTGAAGTGGCAAATTGATTTGCTGATGAAGTGATTGCGACGCAACGATGTAGCCACGAGATACTAGGCTGGTATTAAATAAATAAAAAAATACTTCCCATACAGGTGCTGCCAGCCATATGTCTATTTAAAAAGCATTTTACATATTAAAGAAATGTACGTCAATCTTCTCCCCTATTAAACTTACCAGTTCAGGGTCAATTTGTTTGTCGGCATTCATTAATGAGATTCGCCAGCCTGCATCGTCGTTTACATCGGGAGTAATGGTAAATTCAAATGAGTTCTTTATATATACATCGTAGAACATTACATCGTTCTCTTTGCAACAAGGCTTTATCTCGACAGTAACGGGTTTACCTAAATGATACACTTCAATAAAGAAAGGAGTGAGATCTAGCATAAATCCATTTTTTTTATATCTGAATATCATTCTTACCTTTTGTTTATTGAATAAAAAACCATGCCTTCGAAAAAGGCGTTGAACAACCGAGAAAGATGCTTTTTGCACCATTGGTTTAATTTTTGTTTTAACGTGTAGCCGACCCAATTAACAAATTATGGCCAATCAAACTTCGAAGCTTCCGAGAGTGTTAATAGTTGGCGGTGGCTTTGGTGGAATAGAGTTAGCAAAAGCTCTTAAACATGCACCTGTCGAAGTCTTAATGGTAGACAGGCACAACTACCACACTTTTCAACCTTTGCTTTACCAGGTGGCAACGGGCGCCATCGAAGCAGAAAGCATTGCCTTCCCCATCCGGAGAATTTTTCAGAAGCAACAGAACTTTAGTTTTAGAATGTGCGATGTATTAAAAGTGAATGTTCAGAAAAATACAATCACTACAACTGTATGCGAAATAAAGTACGACTACCTTGTTTTAGCAACCGGCGCAGCCACTAATTTTTTTGGTGACGAGGTATTGGAGCATAATACTATGGGCATGAAAACGGTGCCTGAAGCAATGAACCTGCGAAGCATGATACTACAAAACCTTGAGGCTGCAGTTACCGAAGACAACCCACAAGAAAAAGATTCATTGATGACCTTTGTTGTTGTAGGTGGTGGCCCTACCGGTGTAGAACTTGCCGGTGCTTTAGCTGAGCTGAAAAATCATATACTCACTAAAGATTATCCATCACTCGATAAAAACCAGATGAAAGTTTATATAGTGGAAAGTAAACCAACAGTGCTTGGTGTTATGAGCGATGAGGCCTCCGAAAAAGCTAAGATTTTCCTTGAGAAAATGGGTGTTATTTTACACAATGGCGTAAGGGTTAAAAGCTATGATGGCGAAACACTGGCGATAAACAATGGCAGTACTATTAAAGCGAAAAATGTGCTCTGGGCAGCAGGTGTTGCAGCTGATTTTCCTGAAGGTATAATGGAAGATCGTGTAGTGGGAGGTAATAGGATTGCAACAGATGAGATAAACAGGGTAAAAGGCTATTCAAACATATTTGCCATTGGCGATGTGGCCGCTGTCATTACTCCCGAAACCCCTGAAGGTCATCCTGGTGTTGCACAAGTAGCCATACAACAGGGTAAACATTTGGCAAAAAATCTTGTTGCTATTCTTACCGGTAAAGAAACAGAACCTTTTGAATACACCGATCGGGGCTCGATGGCTACAATAGGACGAAATAAAGCTGTTGCCGACATTGGGAAAATGAGGCTGTCAGGATTTATTGCATGGATGCTTTGGTGCTTCGTTCACTTGTTTTCGCTCATCGGTTTCAAAAACAAACTCATGGTTTTCTTTAACTGGTTAGGCAAATACTTTTCTTATAACGGATCAACAAGAATAATTGTAAGACAATTCAATCGCCAAATAATGAGGGAAGACACAGCTGCAAAATAGCGCTTTGGTGTATGCACGTTATGCTTCATTAGATTTTTTTTTGTTTCCGGCAATATTACCTTGGTTTAGCTTTCGTTGCGTCGCACTCTTGTACTCTCGGTAATTCTATTCAACACATAACAATAACCTCCCTCCCCAAATATTTATACAACAATGTATACTACTTCTAGAAAAACGATCGCCTCAGGCTCAGCAACTAATTCAGGCGGTATTTACACAACCGACCTACAAAGTAACGAACACACACAAGTAGCTGATGAACCAATAGGCGTTGGTGGACAAAACAAAGGTCCTTCACCAGGCGACTACTTATGTATGGCTTTAGCTTCGTGCAAGACCATAACGTTGCGCATGTACGTAGAAAGGAAGCAATGGGAAATAACTGATATAACAGTGAAAGTAGAATTAGAGAAAGACGACCTCTCCGGCACCTCACCCAACTATTTTAAATGCTCGGTAACAGTAACCGGAAATGTAACGCCTGAACAAAAAGATCGACTTCTTCAGATTGCAAAAGCGTGTCCTATATCAAGGTTATTAACCAAAGCAAATGAAGTAAATACCACTATAATCTAAAGCATAAAAGACTTTCATTTGTTAAAAAACAGGCTTAGTGGAAAACTCAAGACATCAGCACTAAGCATTTTTTATTACATTGCGCCCTTATTCTAATAAAATATTTATGAACGTTCTGGAAATCCAAAAGTTTTTAGCGACTAATAAGCTAGCAAAAGATAAGTACTTAAAGATTACATTCAAGAAAAGAGATGCTATTTATGGCATTTTTGTACAGGGCAACGACCACGCAGATCTTGAGCCTAAAAACTTCTGGCGTATAGTTACCTTCACTCACTTCGAAGA
>JAQBNN010000210.1 GCA_028288505.1 Segetibacter sp.
TGAAAGTGTCCTTATGTTCAAAAATTTTATCGAACAATTAAACAGGCCTGATTTAATAATTATTTTGTCGGGAGTTATTTCGTAGAAGTTTTTAGATCATTTTTTGGGTCAAAGAAAAAACGTCCAATAGTTATATAAAGTGCAACAAGCATAAATGGGATATCCGCAAGTTTGAAGAAAAAAGGTGCTCCACTTGACATCACGCCAGTTTACCAAAACACCGCCAAGCGAGCCCAAAGCAATAAGCCTCTCATTTCTGAGAGGCTTTAGTACCACGTACGGGATTCGAACCCGTGATTCCTCCGTGAAAGGGAGGCGTCTTAACCCCTTGACCAACGCTCCTTGTTTGTTTTGGGAGTGCAAAAATAGGGGCGCTATTCATTCCTTCCAAAAGTTTTTTAAAAGAAACTTAAAATAAATTGAGAAGATAAAATTTACGATGCATAAAGTTTTGACGTACAAGAGTGCGACGCAACGATGTTTAATAGAAGATTTACTGCCGGTAACAAAAAAATCTAAATTCAATTGAAGGCTTACCTGTAATTTCGCATCGCTTTTTTTAAACGAATAAATTTTTAAACAATGAGTACAGTAAAAGTTGCTATAAACGGGTTCGGACGAATTGGCCGCCTGGTTTTTCGCCAGATCTATAACATGGAAGGAATTGAAGTAGTTGCTATAAACGACCTTACCAGTCCTGCAGTTCTGGCTCACCTGCTTAAGTACGACAGTGCGCAGGGCAGGTTTGAAGGTGAGGTGAAAAGCACCGAAAATTCTATTACTGTAAACGGCGACGAAGTAAGAATATATGCGCAAAAAGATCCGTCTCAAATTCCCTGGGGTGAACATGGTGTAGACGTTGTGATTGAGAGTACGGGGTTCTTTACTGACAAGGATAAAGCAATGGCTCACCTTAAAGCAGGAGCAAAGCGTGTAGTTATTTCTGCACCTGCAACCGGCGATCTTAAAACTGTTGTTTTTAACGTTAACCACGATATACTTGACGGTAGCGAAGAGATTATATCTTGTGCAAGTTGTACAACTAATTGCCTTGCTCCAATGGCAAAAGTGCTGAACGATAAATTTGGAATCATAACAGGTTTAATGACTACCATTCACGCTTACACCAACGATCAAAACACTTTAGATGCACCACATCCAAAAGGTGATCTTCGTCGTGCAAGAGCTGCCGCACAAAACATTGTTCCAAACAGCACAGGTGCTGCAAAAGCAATCGGGCTTGTATTGCCAGAGCTTAAAGGAAAGCTTGATGGTGGGGCGCAGCGTGTTCCAACAATCACAGGTTCATTAACTGAGTTGAATGTTATTCTCGGCAAGCCAACTTCTGTTGAAGAGGTGAATGCAGCAATGAAAGAAGCAAGCAACGAGAGCTTCGGATACAACGAAGACGAGATTGTAAGTACTGACATTATTGGTATGGCATTCGGTTCGTTGTTCGATGCAACCCAAACAAAGGTTATTGGCACAGGCGATAAGCAAATGGTAAAAGCGGTTAGCTGGTACGATAACGAAATGAGTTATGTAAGTCAACTAGTGCGTACAGTAAAGCATTTCGCAGGCCTAATTAATAAGTAATTTTTTTGTGTAGCAGGCAGTTGTAAAATTATTAAGCAGCTGTTGCGTCGCACTCTTGTACATTATATCTTTATTGACCGCAGTTCTTACAGGGCTGCGGTTTTTTGTTTTGTACATTTGACATGAAGAAGTAATGCTAATTAAATTACGTCAGGTGGCATAATTTAGGCATAAGAGCAAAGATCACTATCATAAAACTACGCACAATGAGCGCATTTCAATCTCACAATTTCTCAGGCCAAAAGGCATTAATAAGAGTAGACTTTAATGTTCCTCTAAACGAAAAATTTGAAATAACAGACGACAACAGGATCAAAGGCGCTATTCCAACTATTCAAAAGATTTTAAAGGATGGTGGCAGCGTGATCTTAATGAGCCACCTTGGAAGACCCAAAGATGGCCCCACAGATAAATATTCGCTGAAGCATGTCGTCAATCACATTTCAGAATCACTCGGTGGCGTAAAAGTAGACTTCGCTAATGATTGTATTGGTGAAGAAGCTACGCACAAAGCCGCTGCTTTACTGCCAGGCGAAGTATTACTGTTAGAAAACCTTCGCTTTTACAAAGAGGAAGAAAAAGGTGATGAAGCCTTCGCACAAAAGCTAAGCAAGTTGGGCGATGTGTATGTTAACGACGCTTTCGGAACAGCCCACCGTGCACATGCATCAACAGCTATAATTGCTAAGTTCTTCGAAGGCGATAAGAAGATGTTTGGCTTGTTAATGGAAAATGAAGTTAGCAGTGCAGAAAAAGTTTTACATAAAAGCGAAAGACCTTTCACTGCTATTTTAGGAGGAGCGAAGGTGAGTGATAAGATCCTCATAATTGAAAATCTTCTGGGAAGAGCAAACCACATAATTATTGGCGGCGGCATGGCCTACACCTTTTTAAAAGCCCAAGGCAAAGAGATCGGTAGTAGTTTATGCGAAGAAGATAAGCTCGACCTTGCAAATGAGTTACTAGCTAAGGCTAAGTCGAAAGGAGTAGAGTTTCACTTGCCAAAAGATAGCGTGATCGCTGAAAAGTTTGATGCTAATGCAAACACGCAATTTGTAACAAACGATAGCATACCAAAAGGCTGGATGGGATTGGATATTGGCGAAGAGGCCATAAAAGATTTTGGACAAGTAATTCTTTCGAGTAAGACTATATTATGGAACGGTCCGATGGGTGTTTTTGAAATGGAGAAGTTCCAGAAAGGCACCAGGTCGGTTGCAGATTTTGTTGCCGAAGCTACTTCGCAAGGTGCGTTTACACTTGTTGGAGGCGGCGATAGTGTTGCGGCAGTTAATAAATTTGGCCTTGCCGATAAGGTAAGTTATGTAAGTACTGGCGGCGGCGCAATGCTCGAGTATTTTGAAGGAAAAGAACTTCCAGGAATTGCAGCCATAAATAAGTAGGAATTTTTTTCATCAGATCCTCAAATTGATGGAGGATCTGCTTATTAAGAAGATTTGGATACACACATTTGGATATCCTCTCAACATCGTTGTGCACTCACTTATCCTTTTAGTTGTTTGTTCAACAAAACAGTTGCTCCTCTTTTTTTTTAATGCTAGCGGTGTTGTCTGCAGTGCTATTGATAAGTAAGAGAGCGGTGCTTGTAAGAATATAAAGGTCTTCAATGCCAAATAGAATTATTGCCGATCAACAATGCGACGCAACGATGCTTAATTAAAGAATTAAAGTTTGTTCCAAAAAGACTAATTGTCAGGAAAAGTGGGTTGGCACAATTTTGCAGGGATAAAGCTTTTTTAGAAAAGAGTACATTTGGTAATTAAAAACATAATTTAAAAAATGAAATCGAAAAACTTAGTCTTAATAATTATTCTTGCAGCCGTACTTATTTTGGGCGGATGCGGTTGCGGACAATATAACAGCTTAGTGCAACAAGATGAAGTAGTAAAGAACGCATGGAACAATGTGCAGAGTGACTATCAACGTCGTGCAGATTTGATCCCTAACCTTGTAAGCACAGTAAAAGGTGAAGCCAATTTTGAACAAACTACGTTGACTAATGTTATTAATGCAAGGGCCTCTGCTACACAAATAAAAGTAGACCCGGAAAATCTTACACCTGAAAAATTGCAACAGTTCCAACAGTCACAAGGTCAGTTATCGCAAGCTTTGGGTAGGTTAATGGTTGTTTCTGAGCAGTACCCTACTTTAAGAGCAAACGATGCATTTAGAGGTTTGCAAGCACAATTGGAAGGAACTGAAAACAGGATTAAGGTTGCGAGGAATGATTTTAACGGAGCCGTACAAGCTTATAACACCCAGGTAAGAAAGTTTCCTACCAACATTTTTGCAGGTATGATGGGCTTTAAACCTCGTACTGGTTTTACCGCAGAGGTAGGATCTGAAAGAGCGCCTGAGGTAAAATTCTAACCATTATTATGGGATTATTTTCAAGTAAAAAGAAGGAGTTCTTTAAGCCCGATCAGCAACGGCAAATGTTGGAGGCCATTCGGGAAGCCGAGAAGAATACCAGCGGCGAGATCAGGCTTTTTGTTGAAAGCAAATGCGCCTACGTAAATCCTGTTGACAGGGCTCAAGAAATTTTTCTGCAGTTACAGATGGATAAAACGAGAGACCGGAACGCAGTTCTTTTATACATGGCCATGGACGATCACCAACTAGCCATTTTTGCTGATGAAGGCATTTACAAAAGGTTAGGAGCGGAATATTGGAACATAGAGGTAAAAAAGATTATCAGCGCGTTTAAGAAAGACGACCACACAACGGGAATTTGTACTATCATCAACGATATTGGTGATGCGCTAAAAGAGCAGTTCCCTTACGAGAAAGCTGATAAAAACGAACTACCGGACGATATCATTTTTGGACATTAAAATATACATCCCGCAACTGCGGGATGTTCTTTTCTTATAAATGAAGAAATTACTTTTTTTAATTTTATTGATGGTTTCTGTTGTGCCGGCGATGGCACAGAAAATACCGCAAAAGCCTAATCCTCCAAGGCTCGTAAACGATTTCACCAATACTTTGTCGGAAGATCAAAAGGCAACGCTTGAGCATAAGCTGTATTCGTACGACGATAGTACGAGCAACCAAATTGCAGTGGTTATAGTTAACTCCACTGACGATTATGCGCCTGTTGATTATGCTACAAAACTAGGACGCGATTGGGGAATAGGAAATAAGAAAACAAACAATGGTGTCGTACTTCTTATTGCAAAAAACGACCGAACTGTTTTCATTTCTCCAGGTTATGGATTAGAAGGTGCCATACCAGATATTACTGCAAAGTCTATCATCGATAATTTTATAACGCCCAACTTCAAAGCAGGCAATTACTACCGTGGAATAGATCTTGGAACAGATGCTATTTTAAAAGCTGCAAGAGGTGAATACAAAGCCCCTGCAGGCTATCGTAAAAAGGGCAAAGGCTCTGGCGGGGGGGGGTCTATTTTAGGCATTGTAATTATTTTATTTATTGTAATGATGTTAGCAGGTAGAGGCGGCGGACGAGGCGGTGGCATGATGAGCCGCAGAGGATATGGTGACCTGGCTACTGGTGCATTGTTGGGTTCGTTGTTAAGTGGTAGAGGCGGCGGTGGCGGCGGTTTTGGTGGTGGAAGCTCCGGCGGTGGAGGTTTCGGAGGTTTTGGTGGAGGAAGTTTTGGCGGCGGCGGCGCCGGTGGAAGCTGGTAATTTTAATGAACAAATCTATAAATAGAAAAAGAGGCTGTGTTTGCAGCCTCTTTTTTATTGTCGCAATTCGTAACTATAGCCTTTACAACTTACAACCTGTGACCTACAACTTCTTGTAATACCCGCTCCAGTTTTCCATAGCATCATCGTTGCGTCGCAATCACTTTATCGGTAAATCTTTTGGCAGCTTTTGTTATGCTTTGCTGCATAAAGATCGCAAAGAACAAGAGTGCGACGCAACGGACGCTTAATAGTATTCGAAATGCCTGGTAACTAAATATTCTCTACTTTATTTTTTCTTCAATGTATTTGATCTGCGCATCAATTGCATCGGCATTGCTGCTGGTTCTGAGAGACGCTTTCTTTTGTTGCAGGTTCTTAAGGTGTCCATTCACAGTTTCTTTAGCAGCAGGATTGAAAGAACCAAGCACATCTCTAAATGCGATCACCTTATCAATGCCTTTCTTAAAGTTCTCGGTGTTGTTAACCTTAGCCAGGAAAGTAACGTAGGCCCTGTATTCGTTGATCTTTTTAACGATCGATCCCTCGTCAAATTTCTTCGTCATTTCATCGAAGTCAGCTTCGCCTTTTGTTAGCACTTGTACCAGCTCGATAGCAGTTTTCAATCTTCCTTTCGCATCTTTTTGTAATTCAGGTAACAAGCCTATTGCCTTCGCTTCATCAACAGAAGAAAGTGCAATGAGCGATGCACCCGCGACTGAATAAGATGAGTCTTTTGTGCCTGTTAAAAACAGGTCAGTATAAGTAACGTTATTAAGTGTGCCTAACAAATCTATAGCAGCGGCGCGGGTAGTTCTTTTTGCATCCTTACGGGCAATTGCTTCAATAGTGCTTACTGAAGCCTTATCAAGATCAGCAGGTCTTAACGATTTTAAAACTCTTTCTCTTAGTTCGAAGTAGGGATCGTTTAAGGCATTTAATAAAAATGTTTTTGCCTCTGCCTGGTCTTTTCTTCTTACTGCATAATCAATCGCTTCACGGCGATGGACGTACGTTTTAGCATTATCGTACTGGTGTATATAGTTGTAAATGGTTTTGTTCTCTTTCTTTTCGACCAGTAATATTTTCTCCCCGTCAAAATTTATTAGTTCGGGTTTTGCACTAACAGGAAAGCTAAAAGAGTCGGTCTTATTTTCAAGCCAAACGGTATGTCTTGTTTTGGTCTTTCCTGTATAAATATCTATTGCAACCGGAAGTTTAAATAGTTTGTCTCCTTGCGTTTGATTTATCGAAACTGTAGCCATTTTAGAAGCTTCATCATAGCCGTAGCTTACATCCAACTTTGGGTGGCCGCTTCCAAAGTACCATTGGTTCCAAAACCAGGTAAGGTCTTTTCCAGTGACCTCTTCGAAAATTAAACGAAGCTCATGTGCCTCTGCATTTTTAAACTTGTGTCTTGTTAGATAAAGATTTAACGCTTTAAAAAATGCGTCTTCACCTACGTAGTGGCGAAGCATGTTTAATATGCGGCCCCCCTTGTGATAGCTTACGGCGTCAAACATATCCTCCTGCGATTTGTAATTAAATCTTACAAGGTCTTTCGTTTCGCTCCGGCTGTTTAAGTATGTAAGCAAGTCAGTGTAATTGTGATGGTCACCCGCATCTTTTCCATACTTGTATTCGTTCCAAAGGACCTCGCTAAAGTTGGCGAAACTTTCATTAACGGTGAGGTTGCTCCAGCTTTCGGCAGTTACTAAATCTCCAAACCACTGGTGAAATAGTTCATGCGAAACATAATCTTCGAACCGGTTACCGTCGGAAAGTTCCCTTGCATTTTGTTGTAAGGCATCAGTATGTAAAGTAGCGGTGGTGTTCTCCATTGCACCACTTACATAATCTCTTCCAGTCATCTGCGAATACTTTACCCACGGATATTCGACTCCAAGTTTTTTAGAAAAGAAACTCATCATCTCTGGCGTGTTACCAAAAATTCGCCTTGCAACTTTCTCGTAAGGTTTCTCTACGTAATAGTTTACTTCTTTGCCTTTATAAGTATCCTTCACTATTGCAAAATCTCCAACGCCCATAAAAAATAGGTAAGGAGAATGCGGAAGATCCATTTTCCAATAATCGGTTCTGGTGCCATCAATGTTTTTCTTTTGACTTATCAATTTTCCATTGCTAAGCGTTACATACCTAGCAGGCACAGTCATTAGAATCTCCTGGGTAGTTTTTTGGTTAGTACGGTCTATCGTTGGAAACCAAACAGAAGATGCTTCTGTTTCACCTTTCGTCCAAATTTGCGTAGGCTTGTTTTTGTCTTCGCCGGTAGGGTTGATGAAGTAAAGGCCTTTTGCATCAGTTATCGCAGCACTGCCCTGCGCATTAAATTCGTTAGGCTTGGCTGTATACTTTATGTAAATGGTATAAGGTTCGCTTGCTTTATACAATCTATCAAGTTTAATTTTAAGGTTTAAGCTATCAGAGTAATCAAAAACAAGCGCTTTTGATTTTCCGTTTTGTAAGATGGCGACCTCGTCAATATTCATCCCCTTGGCATCGAGCCTTAAAGAATCTGTTGCATAAAAATGAGGTCTTAAAGTAATCCAGGCTTTACCGTACAAGTAAGCTTTTGCATAATCAAACTTTACGTCCAGTTTGGTATGAACAAGATCGTTTATCCTCTCGGGTGCTAAGCGATATATTGCTTTTTGGGTTTCATTCTCTCTGCTTGTTTGCCCATAAGCAAAAAGCATCGAAAGTAAGGAGGCAAAAAACAAGGTGTTTTTCTTCATCAATCTAATTTTATTTTAAAAACGTCAAATTTAGCAGGTAAGCATTGTTTTTGCAGTATAAATGTCCGAAGGCTGTATTAAAGAATTTATAATAAAAAAAGAGGACTTACTTTTTATTTAGATTTGCCTTCACCCTTAATTAATAATTCTGGAGCAACATTATTCCCATGAAGCCATACTTTTTTATTCTTTTGTTCATCATAGGTTTGGGTAACTCTCTAAAAGCCCAACAAAATCATTTTGTTTTTATGCAGTCCGAAACGAGGCAGCCTTTTAATGTGGTTGTCAATAAAAAGGTGTTCAGTTCTACTTCTACTGGTTACGTAATAATTCCAAAGCTTGCTGCAGGCTCTTATAACATTATCGTTGGCTTTGCGCCAGGAACTTTTCCTGACCAATCGTTTAATATAAATATTGACAAAAAAGATCTTGGCTATTCACTGAAGAATTTTTCTGAGAAAGGCTGGGGATTGTTTAACCTGCAATCTTTTGGGATCACTTACGCCGGTACACCTTCAGGGGATGTTGCTGCTGTAGAGCCTCCAAAGCCTGTTGCACCAAAAAAAGAAGAATTCGAAATATCGTTTAATAAGCCAGCGGTAAAATCGGCTGAAGTTCCCATAACAAAACCAGATGTCCTTCAGGACTTAGTAAACAATACAAAAGCAGAAGAAGTAAAAACAGGGAGTAAAACAGCAGTCGCTTCATCGCCGGTAGACTCATTGCAAAAGCAATCCGAAGGAAAGCAAAACAATGATAAAAGCAACGTAACTAAAGTGTCCGAGACAAGTGGCGATGATGGTGTTTCCTTAACGTATGTTGACAATCATAACCTGAAATCTGATACTGTCCAGGTAATTATTCCTGTTAATAAGCCTACTAGGCGAAGAGCTGAGGAGAAGAAAGCGGAAGAAAAGAAAGCTGAAGAAAAAAGTGAAACAGTTTCCAATCCTGCTACCGATGTTAGGTTTATAGAAGGAGAAAATAGCAAAAATATTAAAAGTGAAACCGCAACTTCTTCGCCCAGCGAAGCTGTAGCCACGAATCCTAATTGCAAAGAGACTGCCTCAGATGAGGACTACACTAAACTCAGAAGAAGAATGGCTCGGGAAACCAGCGACGAGAAAATGATTACAGAGGCAACAAGAGCGCTTAAAAATAAATGCTTCACCACCTCCCAGGTTAAAGCTTTATCTACACTTTTCTTATCCGACGAAGGTCGTTTCAACTTTTTTAACGCCACGTATACCTTAGTAGCAGATCCTCAATCATACGAATCTCTTGAGAAGGAGTTTGTAGATCCTGCTTTCAGCAACCGTTTTAGGGCTATGCTTAAAAGCTAATACAATAAATAAACCTGAATGAGGTATTTCCTTGAGGTAAGTTATAAGGGAACCAATTATGCCGGGTTCCAGATCCAAAAGAATGCACCAACAATTCAATCAAAGGTTGAAGAGGCGTTACAAATAATTTACAAGACTCATATTGCACTTACAGGCTCGTCCCGTACCGATGCCGGCGTTCACGCAAACCAAAACTATTTCCACTTCGATGTCGATTTTCCAATCGACCAAAAAGTTCTTTACAATCTAAACGCCCTATTGCCTGCTGATATTTCAGTTAAAGGCATTCGTCTCGTTACAGGCGCATCCCATTCCAGGTTCGATGCACTTTCACGAAAATACAGTTACCATATCCATACCGCTAAGGATCCTTTTCTAACCGACACTTCCTGGTTTTATCCCTATCAGCTAAATAATCAGCTTTTAGAGCAAGCTGCTTCCCTTATCACCCAGTTCACAAACTTCGAAGCATTTTCAAAAAAGAACACGCAGGTCTACACCCACAATTGCTCTATTATATATAGTAAGTGGTCCTTTACTCCCAATCATTTCATTTACCACGTGCAGGCAAACCGGTTTTTGCGAGGCATGGTAAGGGCTTTAGTAGGCACTATGTTACAGGTAGGAAGAGGAAAAATTTCTATCGAAGAATTTCAGTCCATTTTAGCCGGCACAGACAATACAAAAGCCGACTTTTCTACTCCAGCGAAAGGATTATTCCTAATGGAGGTAAACTTTCCCGACACTTGTTATTGTAGCTCCCTCTGATTTTGCTTTTATACCAGCTATAGTTTTCATAGCATCATCGTTGCGTCGCAATCACTTCATCCGCAGTGCAAATGGCGTCAATAGGTTCAATTATTAAAGCCGCTGCCTGTAAGCTCAATTCACTTAATTTTAAGACTTTTCTTCGTCTAATCCCTTTGCCCCCTTCCATGCTCCTTCTTATCTTTGCCGTCGCTCAAAAGCAAAAGCTTGAAAAAGCAAAGCATAGTTCTTACAAAGGTTGGCTTAAAACTCAAGCAAAAGGTTAAGGCTAAAAATACTTTGAAAAGTATTTGGTGGTTAAACATCAACCTCTTACTTTTGCACTCCCAATCAAAAAAAGGGGTTACCAAAAGCAGTAAAAACGCTGGTAA
>JAQBNN010000071.1 GCA_028288505.1 Segetibacter sp.
AGTGATACAGCAACAAGGTTGATTACAATTAATAAGTCGCCGATTGCTCACTTTCTTTTACCCGAAGTATGTTTAAATGATGCATTCGCAGAATTTAAAGACAGTAGCTACACAACTGATGCAACTACGCCTTTTAGCTATGCATGGAATTTTGGCGATGCAAATGCGACCCCCCCTAATCCAAATACATCTATTGCTGCCAATCCAAGACATAGATACTCTGCAACCGGAACTTACAATGTTTCTCTTACAGTTACCAATGTAAAGGGTTGCACAAATACAATTTCTTACCCATTTACGGTTAACGGCTCCGTTCCTAAAGCAAGTTTTGAAGTGCTTGATAGTAACAAGCTCTGCAGTAATAAAGATGTTACTATAAAACAAACATCAGGAGTTGACTTTGGAGCCGTTACGAGGGTAGAGATTATTTGGGATAACACAAATTCGCCAGCTGTTGTTTATGTTGACCAAACTCCTGTTCCAAATAAAACATATACTCATAGCTATGCACCACTTCAATCAGCGGCGAGCTATAGCATTAAACTTAGGGCATATTCAGGCGGCAGTTGTGCTGATGAGATAGTAAAGCAGGTAACCATAAACGGTTCACCTAAGGTAAGTTTTACTGCCCTGCCTGATGCCTGTTTACAGGATCCGCCGTATCAACTAACTCAGGCATCTGAAACGTCTGGTTTGCCTGGCACTTTCGCCTTTACTGGAAAAGGCATTTCTTCCGCAGGTGTCTTTAATCCAGTATTAGCAGGAACAGGTTTAGCGACTATTCAGTACAAATACACCTCCGCCGGAAGTTGCAGCGACTCCGCTTCACAGTCATTTACGGTTTGGCCTAATCCTACCATTAATGCTGGAAACGATATATATGTACTTGAAGGAGGAAATGCAACCATAAAATCGGTTGCTTCAGAAAGTAATCTCAAGTATAAGTGGACACCTGCTCTTTACTTAAGCAGCGATACAGTTGAAACCCCTGTTACCACACCCGTTTCAAACATTATTTATAGAACAACGGTAACTTCTATATATGGCTGTACAGCTTTTGATGACATTAATATATTTGTTTTAAAAGCTCCGTTAGTGCCAACAGCCTTTTCTCCGAACGGAGATGGAATAAACGACCTGTGGAATATTAAACACCTTGACAATTACCCCGGCAGTACTATAGAAATTTTTGACAGGTACGGCAGGGTGGTGTTTACTACCACCGGTTCAGGCAAATCTTGGGATGGAAAATTCAACGGATCTCCTTTACCAGTCGGCGTATATTACTACATCATTAATCCCAAAAATGGAAGAAGTACTTATAGCGGCTCCGTAACAATTCTCCGGTAAATAATAAATTTAGAGATGGTCATATAATAAAACGGTTCAAAAAACAGTTATGTTGTGGAGAATTTAGATAGAATCGATAAGTTGAAACCGAGTCGCTTTAAACTGTCAAGATATTAATTCCATTACTTTTAAGAAATGAAAATAAAGTTACTTTTTGCCCTTGGTTTTTGTTGCATTGTAGCCGGTTCTTCATATGCTCAGCAGCGCCCTCACTATACTCAGTATATTCTAAATAATTATATTATAAACCCAGCTGTTGCGGGTATTGAAAATTACACTGACGTAAAGATCAGCCACAGGCACCAGTGGGTAGGGCTTGAAGGTGCACCTGTTACTACTTATTTAACCATTCATGGCCCATTGCACAAGAGCGATTTTGGTCGCGAAACTGCTACTGGTTTTCATGCAAGCGGCGAAAACCCTCGCGGAAAAGCATATTGGCAGGATTACACAAAAGCAGATCCGCATGCTGGTTTAGGTTTTACAATGATCAACGACCGTACAGGGCCTTTAAACCGCTTTGCTGCTTACGGAACCTATGCTTATCATTTAGGTATTTCGCCAAAAACAAGTATTTCCGTGGGTGTTTCCGCCGGTGTACAAAACTGGACTTTAAATACCACGAAATTAAATTTTGAAGTTCCTGTAGATCCTGCAGTTGCTGGAAGTGGTTACCTAAACAGGTTAAATCCTGATATTAATGCCGGCGTGTGGTTGTACTCAGCTGACTATTTCATAGGTGTTGCAGCTCAGCAAATCATTCCCTCAAGGCTTAAATTTACTGACGACACGGTTCAACTTACAGGAGGTAAATTATTACCGCACGTCTTTTTCCAGGCAGGTTACAGAATGTTTTTAAGTGAAGACTTTTCGTTTTTGCCTTCTACCGCCATCCGCTATGTTAGTCCTACGTTAGGCGTTGATATAAATGGTAAGTTACAATACCAGGATCTTTTATGGGCAGGTGCAAGCTATCGCTTCAAAGATGGATACAGTGCCATGCTCGGTATTAATGTTAGTAACACACTAAACATTGGCTATGCGCACGATTTCACTACATCACGAATAAACACAGTTAGCAGGGGAACACACGAAATCGTTGTAGGTTTCCTTCTGGGAAATCGTTTTGGCGATTGGTGCCCCCGCAATCTCTGGTAGAAATATTATGCTTATGGGTTGTAGGTTGTCTTTTAAAAGACAACCTTTTTAGTTTTCGTCAGAAACGCTTTCCTCCATTTCTTCCGCTCCTTTTTTTTGGATTTTACGTCCTTAGCTTCAGCACTACTATTAAGCATCGTTGTGTCACTCACTTGTACTTTTTGTTTCTCTATGCAGCGCTTCAACGCTAATCCTCTTGTTCATCCCAACACTTCTGCACTACATTTGTTATTAATAGAAATTAAAAATCATATATGACGTCAAAAAATAAGATTGCATTAGTAACAGGCGGGAGCAGGGGCTTGGGAAAAAATATGGCTTTACGTTTAGCCGAGAAGGGTAACGATGTTATTATTACTTATCAGTCTCAGAAACAAGCTGCAGATGAAGTAGTTAACGAGATCGAAAGCATGGGTCGCACAGCTGCCGCGTTACAATTTGATGCTGCCGATTTTAAAAGCCTCGACACGTTTATCAGCACCGTGAAAGAGACTTTACAAAGCAAATGGCAGAATGACAAGCTAGACTTTTTGGTCAACAATGCAGGAATAGGGGCCACAATTCCTTTTACCCAGGTAACAGAAGAAGATTTTGATAAATTCTTGAACATACACTTTAAAAGTGTTTACTTTTTAACCCAGCGTTTATTACCTTCTGTAAATGATGGAGGCAGAATTATTAATATCTCTACAGGAACGACCAGGTTTTGTGTTCCCGGCTATTCTGTTTATGCGTCAATGAAAGGGGCCATAGAAACGTTTACAAAATACCTTGCAAAAGAAGTCGGTGCTCGTGGTATTACAGCCAATGTAGTTGCGCCGGGTCCAATAGAAACAGATTTTAATAATGCTGCAATAAGAAACAGTCCCGAAAGAAAAGCAATGATGGGAGCACAAACAGCTTTAGGCAGAGTAGGCCAGGCCGAAGACATTGGTGGTATTATCGCCTTTTTATGTTCTGACGATGCGGGATGGATCAGTGGACAAAGGATAGAAGCTTCAGGTGGAATTTCGTTGTAACGATATTCTTTACTATTAACCAGACTGCCGCTTATGAACAACCGGTTGAACATATTGATCGTGCATTACGAGGAAGAAAAAGCAAGGCTTCAGAGCGCAATTAATGAATGCGTTCAAGAGGCAGATTATTTATTGGCTCACTCTTTTTCAAAAGCACTCTGGGAAGTAGATACAAAACTTCGGACTTTTAAAAGCTTCGAAGACAGTCGTTACAATGAAAAGGTATGGAGGTTAGATACTATAGCGAGGCTGGAAAAGGGTTTGAATTCGGACCATTCAGACTTTCTGAAAGACTTTTATGTTGATAGAATCAAACAAGAGAAGGAAGAGCTTAGAAAGTTATCCCTCCATACTGAGCCTGTAAAAAAAGATACTGAAGGCATTATAGATGAAACGTTATTAAAATTAGTTGAAAGAAAAATTAAAAGCTTCTCTGTAGTACTTTATCAAAGAGATAATTTATACTTCCAAATAGAAATAGTAGGGCGGGCCTTTAAAATAACCTTTCCTGACGTGGAATTTCATAGGTCTAACGAAAGGCTTCATGATGGCAGCTTGAAGTTGCTGGCGAGGATAGGCTTTGTGAATGAAAGAGACAACCTCATTCTATTGCTACCGTATAAAGACAGCGAAGATCTAAATTCTTTAAAGATTGTTTTGTCTAGAATTTTTTTTGAAGTCTTCTACCAGGACGGTCGAGAAACCTATATTAGGTATAAAGAGTAGACTTACAAAAGCACTTCCAGTATATTAGAACCGCTTAGTTGTCTATTAACGAATGATAAAACCTGCTGCACTTTCTAGACGCAAACCGGATGGCAACAACAGCACAATCACTGACGTGCCGATGAAAGGATTGCGACGCAACGATGCCGCTATGAAATACTTCTGCTGGTATCAAAATAATAAATAGAAAGGCCTTCTTCGCTTTTCCCTACAAATTGTAAATCCTGCGGCTAATAGTTTGTCAAAGCATATTTTTGCAATCCAAGAAGAAATTATGTCGGAAGAAAAGAGTTTAAATTTTATTGAAGAGATTATTGAAGCTGATTTAGCGAGTGGAAAGTATGCGTCTATTGCTACAAGATTTCCGCCGGAGCCAAACGGTTACCTGCACATCGGACATGCAAAAAGCATCTGCTTAAACTTTGGTTTAGCTAAAAGATATGGAGGAAAAACTAACCTTCGTTTTGATGATACAAACCCTGTAACAGAAGAAACCGAATATGTTGACAGTATAAAAGCTGACGTAAAATGGTTGGGATTTACATGGGCTAACGAACTATATGCATCTGATTATTTTGATACTTTATACGCCTTTGCTCAAAAGCTAATTAAGAAAGGCCTGGCCTATGTAGACGATAGTACGCCAGAAGAAATTGCGGCTCAAAAAGGTACGCCCACCGAGCCTGGAAAAGGCAATGAATACCGGAACAGAACCGTAGAAGAAAACCTCGACCTGTTTGAGCGAATGAAGAACGGCGAGTTTAAAGATGGTGAGAAAGTGTTGCGTGCAAAGATTGATTTGGCCAGCCACAACATGCATTTGCGCGATCCATTAATGTACCGCATAAAGCATGCACATCACCATCGCACCGGCAATAAGTGGTGCATTTATCCTATGTACGATTTTGCACACGGGCAAAGCGATAGTATTGAAAACATCACGCACTCATTGTGTACTTTAGAATTTATTCCTCACCGCGATTTATACCAATGGTTTATTGACCAGCTGGAAATTTTTCCTAGCCGTCAATTCGAGTTTGCCCGCCTCAACCTCAACTACACCGTAATGAGCAAGCGCAAGCTGTTGCAATTGGTAAACGAGAAGATTGTGGAAGGCTGGGACGACCCCCGAATGCCAACAATTGCAGCTTATCGCCGTCGTGGTTATACTCCTGAAAGCAT
>JAQBNN010000140.1 GCA_028288505.1 Segetibacter sp.
GTTACTAACACTTAGCATTTTAAGCCAATCCTCGTTATAAGGAGGGAGGACTGTACCTGAATGAACATGTATATAACTGCTATCGACACTAAGCCGGTAATGCCTGATAGTGTCGCCATAAGAATTCCTGACTTCTTTTAGTATGCCTCTATAATCGCCGGTTTTTATGTTGTAGCATCTTTCGAGTACGAGCCTTACAAAGTACCGGAGATTGCTTACCTCATCTTCTGCAGTATCGAACTCGATGTGTTGGTCGATAAAGGTTTCTTTAAAAGAAGGTGTGCAGTAAAAAATACAGCTTGGCTGCATAAAGGCTAATGCCATTTGGTAACTATCGGAGTGCACCGATAATGGCATTAGTGACATTGTAAGCAGTTGGATGAGCTCTTCGTGCTCTTCAATAATTGTGACGTCTTTAAAGGGGGCTAGTAACCCAGGGTGCTGTTGGAACTTCTTAATGAGGTACCGGTAGAATTTGGCAATAATTTCAGGAGACTCTTCCATTTTTTGCCTTAGAAAAAATACATAAGGACCAAATGAAGGATCGAACTGAAAGTATTGTTCAGTTATAACGGAAGGCGACTTTTGATTGTAGATTTTCATACCTCACTTACAAGTTACAATTTTTAAAAGCAGAATGAAATAGCAGGAACTGCATTAACACAAACAGTTGGCTATTACAGGATGAAAAGAACAAAACGTACTTGGTGGTGTAAAACCACGGTTGCCATATTTTATGGGGATGAAGTGATTGCGACGCAACGATGAGGCCCGTGAACCGATGCTGGTATCCAGAAAATCTTATCACATCCAGAACGTTTCTATAATGCAGAAAGAGCATCTAAGTATCTTTTTTGAAAAATACATAGATGCTCTTTTTACAGCAATAGCTTAAGGATGTGATGTTGGACTTTTACCTCAACTGTTCCCAATCGCTGATGTTGTTATTCCTATCAACAACAGCAACCATTATACGATCGGTACTTTTTGCGTTGAGGGTATTTAAGTTTATTTCAGCCACTTTATCTTCCACCAGTAGCTTGATCATTGTAGCGTTTTCCATGAACAACTGCTTGCCTTGTTCAACAGTGAAAATAGCAAAGGCTTTCATTGGTTCTGACCCGCGGTATAAGAGCCTGTACTCATTGTTCGACAACTTTTCGTACAGAGGTGCTAGTGGTGGAATATTATCGATCCAAGCCATTGGAGGGGGCAAAGCGGGGTATTTGTAATAATTGTTTCTAAGGGTATCGTTCCAGCCATTTGGATTGCTATTGAAAGTTTTACTGCTGAAATAAACACTGCCCTGCACGTTGGGATTGTTTCGCAAGTACTTTATCTGCTCAGGAATCTGGCTTCGTAATCTCCACGGACCTGTTTTAGCTTCGTGAGTTCGATAAATGCCATGACCTATAAATAATTGCTTGCCGTAAGTATTGGCGGCCCACCAATCGAGCAACATTTTATAATCAACAGTAGGGTGGCCTATTTGCCAGTATAATTGAGGCACTACGTAATCGATCCAACCGTTGCTGAGCCACAACATAATGTCGGCATACAAATCGTCGTAGTTTGAAAGACCTTTTGAGGGACTGCCACTTAGATCTTTAGATTTGTTTCTCCAGATACCAAAAGGGCTAATGCCAAACTTTACCCGTGGATTAACGCTCTTAATTGTTTCGCTGATCATTTTAATAATGGTATCCACGTTGCTTCTTCGCCACTCATCTTTAGCCATCCCGTTTCCATATTTTGCAAAACTGGCAGCATCAGGAAATGCTTTACCGGCAATAGGATACGGATAGAAGTAGTCGTCAAAATGGATAGCGTCAAGATCGTATCGTTCAACAATATCTCTTATAACGCGGGTAACGTGCTCGCGTGCCTGGGGTAGCCCTGGATCAAAATATTTTGTGTTGCCGTAAGTAACAAACCATTGAGGAAACATACGGGTAACATGACTTGGTGCTACCGAAGACCTTGCTACGTTGAATACTGCACGGTAAGGATTGCACCATGCATGAAATTCCATTCCTCTTTTATGGCATTCTTCTATCATGAAAGAAAGCGGATCGTAAAAAGGATTGGGAGCTTGTCCCTGTTTGCCGGTTAAGTATTCGCTCCAGGGCTCGTATTTGCTGGGGTAAAAAGCATCGGTAGCAGGGCGTATTTGCATAACAACAGCGTTCATCCCGTTACGCTGGTGCAGGTTTAAAATTCTTATGAACTCTGCTTTTTGTTGTGCTACAGGCAAGCCTCTTTTGCTGGGCCAGTCAATGTTTTCTACAGTAGCGATCCATACGGCCCTAAACTCGTACAAGGGGTTTTGCTGTGCAAAAGTATTTATACTAAGAAATAGGCTCAGCGCCCATAATTTTATCCGCTTCATAGGTAAAGGAATGTAAGAGTAATTTGGCTACAGAAAGAATTATGCCTTTTCCCGCATTTTGTCTAACAGTGAATTTAGGGTTTGAGCTTCGGTATCAGAAAGGTTTCCAACAATAGCATCCTGCTTTTGGGATTGTT
This sequence comes from Segetibacter sp., assembly GCA_028288505.1. Lineage (GTDB taxonomy): Bacteria > Bacteroidota > Bacteroidia > Chitinophagales > Chitinophagaceae > Segetibacter. The sequence goes on from JAQBNN010000140.1 coordinate 2,527, forward strand.
CATCGAGTTTGGACAGGACTGCTAAGCCTTTTTGGGAGATGGTAACATCAACAAGTCTTTTATCGGTAGCAGATACTTTTTTAGCAACGAGTCCCTTTTTCATAAGGCGCTCTACAATCCGGCTGGTGTCGCTCATTTTATCCAGCATTCGCTCCCTTATTTTTAGGGTAGAAAGTGGGGTTTCGCAGCCTCTAAGTATACGAAGAATGTTGTATTGCTGGGGTGTTATATCTGCTGCTTCTAGGTGGTGCTTTAGCTTTTCAACCAGCCAGTTACTCGAAAATAAAAGGTTAACCGTTACCTTATGGTATTCGTTTCGAAAAGAAGTAGGTTGCTGAATTTCATTTTCTATTCCCATTCAAACCTTTTTACAAATATGACTATTTTCCTACATTTAAACATAAGTATTAGAACGGTTCCTGCTAGTCTTCCCACACCGTTAATCCTTCGCTGCAGTTGGCACAAATGTCAATGTTCTTTCGGCTCGTCATCAGCTCTTTTCTAAACTGCTTATAGTTGTCGTTGTTCCAAACTTCTTTAAAAGACTGTACATGTAAATTACCGAGACGGTGCGATGCATCTTTGTCAAAGCAACAAGGCACCACAAGTCCATCCCATGAAATTACGTTACCTTGCCAAAGCTTCCAGCAATGGTTACCCATACCGCTTTTGCTTTTCATCTTACCATCTTTGCCCTTACGGTAGCGGCTGTATTTTTCAATGGTTGGAATTAGCTGATTCGGATCGTTCTCATAATCGTACACCTGGGCAGTTTTAAAGCGAACCTGGTCAACACCAATCTCTTTTGCTATCTGCTTTATCTCTTCAATCTGGTGCTCGTTATGCTTTACCACCAAAAACTGGAAGAACACAAAGGGTGTTTTACTATTCAATTCTTTTTTCCACTTTACAATGTTCTTTGCGCCCTCTAAAACTTTATCGAGGTTGCCACCTACACGATACTGTCGGTAAACATCATTGGTGGTTCCATCTATTGATATGATCAGCCTGTCCAAACCGCTTTCAACTGTTTTCTTGGCATTCGCGTCGTTTAAGTAATGCGCATTGGTGCTCGTGGCTGTATAAATCCCTTTATCCGATGCATACTTCACCATGTCTAAGAAATCAGGGTTAAGATAAGGCTCTCCCTGGAAATAGAAAATGAGGTAAGTAAGCTCTTTATAAATATCATCGATCGTCTTGCTGAAAAAATCTTTTTGCAGCATTCCCGTGGGTCTCGTAAAAGCTCTTAACCCGCTAGGACACTCAGGGCAACGAAGATTACATGAAGTAGTAGGTTCAAAGGAAATTGATATAGGATAACCCCATTGGATAGGCTTCTTCAACAAACGACTTAAACGGTAGCTCGAAATAACCATCGCCATATTCCACACCCTTTTAAGTGTAAGCTTCGAAAGGAAATTCAGGCTATCATTGAAATTAAAATAAGGCATACCCTGCAAAATTAGGTTTGTACGCTGACTTATTAGCAAAATTTAATACCAGTAAAGCATCCGTTCCCTTTAAAATCAATTACATTTCTCCCTTTAAGAGATAGCCGGATACCAGCATTGGCCTTTCATAGCATCATCGTTGCGTCGCAATCACTTCATCTTATTGTCCTTTCTGTATCACTGGCCTCAACAGCACGGTAGATCACTTAAACTAGCAGGAGAAAATGCCCAATATACACCTCACTTTGCCCTTAAGAAACATTCTGAACAATAATGTACTAATCTCACCACACTTAACGTTATTTCTAGCAGAGCCACCTAAGCGGCATCCCCGATGCAAAAAGCACTGGCACGAAATTGTGATTAAACAATAAGATTAAAGTCAATTCTTATGAAAAAGGTATCCAATTGGTTTGAGGTGATAGTTGAAAACGCATTTGAGCGCAAGCAAAAAGGAGCAACTCTTTTAATGGTACTCGTAGTGCTGTTTATTGGCGCTGGCAGCTTGTATATGTTGTTGAAGACACCGGGTTAAGTAACCTGATAATCACTGTAGGTAGCAGGGTGTTTCCCTGCTTTTTTTGTGCTCTTTAGATTCTCCAAAATAAGATCTCGCATTGCTGGCTGAAGTGGAGTATTGAAGGTCATATGCTAAGCAAAATAAATGGATAAGGTTAAATTGAAAACTGTACGCAATTGTTGGTGTAAAAAAAGAGGGTTATAGTTTCGAATGGTAACCTTTGTACTTTCTATCTTAACTAACGCCAGTAGCCTGCAGTTTGTATCACTGCACTTTGTTTCCTTCTGCATCCAGAATATGTACAAATTTACCATAGTGCAATGTTGCGGAAGAACTGTAAGGTTACAGGAATTATTTCCAAATTATAACTAGCAGTTACTCCTTCAAAATCATGCAACGGAATACTTGTACTTTGTGTAATTATATTCGACCTGCCAATCCTTATCTTTCATAATTTTCTTATACTGTTATTTTAACCGGTACAATATCAGCTTCTTAAAGTGGCAACAGTAAGCCTAGTTCTTGATGTTCAGTTCAAAAAAATAGCTAGCTAAAAAAGGGTTTACTTCTTAACTTTGATGTCACGTTTATAATTATAATATCTACAAAGCCTTAGTCATTATATTAGTAATTTAATCCATCTTCTCACTTTTGTACCTTGGTCTTTGTTTCTTACTTAAAAATCATTTTATGATAACAGAAATTAAGGAGGGCTATATAAGAACTGATCGCGAACATGGTATTGCTACGATCGAGTTCTTCCATCCTCAAAGCAATTCGTTACCGGGACGGCTATTAGAAGAATTGGCTCAAACTATACATAGCGAGGGTGTAAATAAGGACACGAGAGTAATTGTACTTCGTTCTGCAGGAGAAAAGACATTTTGTGCGGGTGCCTCTTTTGATGAACTGGCAAGCATTAAAGATGAGAAAGAAGGGCTGGTTTTTTTCAGTGGATTTAGCAAGGTGATTAATGCAATGCGAAAGACACCGCAATTTATTGTTGCAAGGATACATGGAAAGTGTATTGGCGGTGGAGTAGGCATTGCTGCAGCTGCAGATTATGCTATTTCAAGCCAAGGAGCTGATGTAAAATTAAGTGAGCTTGCTGTTGGTTTAGGTCCATTTGTAATTGGCCCTGCTGTTGAAAGAAAGATAGGCCTTTCTGCATTTACCCAGCTATCTATTGACGCTGCTAACTGGCGTTCTGCCGATTGGGCCAGGAGGAAAGGTTTATATGCAGAGCTGCATCCTGACGTAGAGGGGATGGATGAATCTGTTGAAAGATTATCCAACAGCCTTTCCCATACAAACCCTGATGCAATTAAAGAATTAAAACAAGTCTTCTGGAGCGGCACTGAGCACTGGGATACATTACTTACGGAGAGGGCAGCAATAAGCGGACGGCTTGTATTAAGTAGCTATACCAAAAGCTTTATTCAAAAGTTTAAGGAGAAGGAGAAAGCATAACGCGCTGCATATTATTACTAAAAGTACTAGAGTGCGACGCAACGGAAGTTGACCTAAGAACTGCGATGGTAAACAAAAAAAATCTACTTAAAATTCACTAAAAAAAAGAGACCTAACAACTTTTAGGTTGTCAGGTCTCTTTATGTTAAACTTGTTATTTAGACGGTATATCTGCCGATAAAGGGGTAACCTGTGTATACCTGTAAATAGGATCAATGTCTTCACTGGTATTATGAATTACAGACAAATCTTTAATAAAGCCACTATCTAAACCGTACACCCAACCATGCAAGTGCAATTCTCTTTCCGCCCACGCCCTTTGCACGATCGTTGTTTTTGCGAGGTTTCTTACCTGCTCTATTACATTTAACTCGGTGAGCCTGTTAGCCCGCTGTGTTGTGTCTTCAATTGCATCAAGTTCTTCTGCATGCTGATGATATACGTCCTTAATGTTACGCAACCAGTTGTCTACATATCCATGATAGGTATTGGTCATGGCAGCATTAACGCCTCCGCAGCCGTAGTGTCCTACTACTATAATGTGTTTTACCTGCAAATACTTAACGGCATATTCTAATACGCTCAACAAGTTGGTATCAGTATGCACCACTACGTTGGCAATGTTTCTGTGTACGAATATTTGACCACTTTCAGTATTAGTTATCTCGTTGGCAGGCACGCGGCTGTCGCTGCAGCCAATCCACAAATAATCAGGCTTTTGTCCTTGTGCCAATCTTTTAAAAAACTCTGGGTCTTGTGCGAGTTTGCTTTCTGCGTATGCTTTGTTTCCGTCTATTAATTTTTGATATGACTGTTCCATAGTTAATTTATTCATTAGTGATTTAATGTTATTTATTTTCTTGCAAAATGATGATACAGAAGTACAAGAGTGCCACGCAACCACCTCTAAATAGTTTTGTTGAACCCTGCATAAAAAAAGCTTTATTCAGCTTTTACTTTCTTTAACTTCAATTAATGCATCGATTGTACGTGGGATTGATTTTCCATCTGGTATTTTTCCTGGAAGCCTTGCATGGTACAATTGATATTCTTTAGGGGTGCTTTAATATCTCTGAATTCCTTAATTAACTCAAGTACATCAAAGTCAATGTAATCAGTATGTGAAGCATCAATAACTACAGTGCTGTGTTCTGGTAAATGATCTAACGTTTGACGAATGGCAGCTTTATTTAAAAAAGAAACTTCTTCGGCTAAACGTATTCTTATAATGTCACCTTCCTGGTGCCGATCTTTATGGAAAAAGTAAGAGTTTTTTAAGTTCCCGTGAAGTATAGCACCGAAAGCGGTTACAATACCTGCAATTACTCCTATTAATAGTCCTTCTCCTTTTAACGGGGGATAAACACCAAATAAGTCGATAGCCAGGATTACACCAACTGTAATGAAGAAGGGGACATACTGGTACTTTCCATTCTTAAACATTTGAGTAAAAACCGAAATCTTACACAATTTGTAACCGGTTAGAAGTAGTATAGCAGCTAAGGCGGCTAAAGGAATATAGTTTAACAAGGTTGGTATTGAGATGATGGATACAAATAACAAAAGGCCATGAAAAATGGTAGAGAGTCTTGACCTTGCTCCTGCATGTAAGTTTGCACTACTACGTACAATAACGCTTGTAATAGGCAAACCACCAATTAAACCTGCGACTGTATTTCCTATGCCTTGTGCAATCAGTTCTTTATTCGTGTTGGTTACATTTCTTTCAGGGTCAAGGTTGTCAATTGCTTCAATACTAAGCAAGGATTCTAATGACGCAATGATTGCGATCATAATACCAGTAACAATTACTTTACTGTTTAGAAATCCGCTAAAGTCTGGCAAGGTAAAGAAGCTTAAAAATTCGGCCGGGCTTTTTGCAACCTGAATTTGCACGAGGTGATCTGCGCCAACCGCTAGAGGGCTGTTAGTAGCTTTCAATACTTCGTTAATAACGATTGCAACAATAACAGCTACCAGTGCACCAGGAATGAACTTCACCCTTTTTTTAATAAAAGGTCTATCCCAAACTAACATGATAATAATTGATACAATACAAATAAGAACAACGCCGGGTTGTATCTGCTGAAGGGGTTGCAATAGGGGGTGCCAGTCTTCATTTCCAATATCGGTTAAAACACTTTTTTCGTTGCTATAACCTACAGCGTGTGGAATTTGCTTGGCAATTATTAATATACCAATACTTGTAAGTAACCCCTTAATTACGCTTGATGGAAAATAAACAGCAATACCCCCAAGCTTAGCCAAACCTATAATTATCTGCAACATTCCAGCTATTAATACAGCACAAAGAAAAAGATCGAATGCACCGATATTATGAATTGCTGCTAAAACTAAAGCAGCAAGGCCGGCTGCCGGGCCAGCCACACTAAGTCTTGATCCGCTAAAAAAACCAATAACCACTCCGCCAACAATACCCGAAATTAGCCCGCTAAAGAAAGGTGCGCCTGATGCTAACGAAATACCTAAACATAGTGGAAGCGCAACCAAAAAAACTACGAGGCCAGAAGGCAAGTCATTTTTCAGGTATTTAAAAGTTAATCCTTTAGGATCTTTCATAAAATGCTATAATTAAAATAAATTAGTATGAATGGAAACTATACGTTCAGTATAATTCCTTTTAAATTTTGAATTTAATTTGAGTAGTGCTAAGACAAATAACAGCAAGCAGACATGTTATGCCGAAGCAGTTATAAACAAGGGCTTAAAAACTGAAACTATAAGACCTGATGTTTTACGCAACTGGCATTACTTAAATGTAAGTAATTGCCACTATACAATAAATAAAATTAAATCACCGAATCGGGGGGAGGAGAGACCACATCAGTAGAGTGGTTAGAGGGAATTTGATCTGATGAGTGAAGGTAATTTAGGATTTTGCCTTCGGTTATAAAAGAGAGGTTATTATCGTGTGCAGCATCGAGATAAAGGTTTGAAAGTTTAAAAGCACCATCTGTTTTGCCTTTGCTTTCTCCACTAGTTTCAGGTAGCTCTTCTGTCCATTGGTTAGTGCTAAGCATTCTTCCGATTTGCTCAGTAGGCAGCATTTGCACAGCTATCAGCAGGCTTAAGAAAAATGATATGATTTTTATCTTTAGCATTGAGATTGCGAATTTATACTTTTAACGTTGCAAATATGCTTTTGTTTAAGTTTAGCAATCAAAAATAAAAAAACAAAACAAAAAACCGCTTACTTAATCTATTGCAAGTAAACGGTTAACGTATGCAAACCTTTCAATGTTAAATATTCAGGCCACCACAAACACTAATTACCTGTCCGGTAATATAGCTACTCATATCGCTGGCCAAAAAGAGGGTAGTATCTGCAATTTCTTCTGCCTTTCCAAAACGCCCTAAAGGTATTTTATCAAGAAAAGCCTTTGATGCCTCTCCCTCTTTTAAGTATTGGGTCATGTCTGTTTCAACAAAGCCAGGAGCAATTGCGTTGCAGCGAATATTACGACTTCCCAACTCATGAGCCATTGATTTTGTAAAACCTATTATACCAGCTTTGCTTGCGGCGTAACTACTTTGTCCTGCGTTTCCACGCATGCCAATTATTGAGCTCATGTTTATAATGCTTCCCTTCTTCGCTTTCATCATGGGGCGCATTACCTGCTTGGTCATGTTAAAAACACTCTTCAGGTTAATATCCATTACATCGTCCCACTGTTGCTCGGTAAGCCTAAGCAGTAAATTGTCTTTACTTATACCGGCATTGTTTACACAAATGTCTACAGTACCAAATTCCTTCAATACATCAGCTAACATTGTTTCGCAATCTGCAAATACGCCTGCATTACTTTTATAAGCCTTCGCTTTTACACCCATTTCCTGTAATCGACTTTCAAGGTTGGCAGCCTTTTCGGCACTGCTATCGCTTACATAGCTAAAGGCAATATTTGCTCCGTGCTCTGCAAGTTTAAGGGCAATCGCTTCACCAATACCACGTGCTGCCCCGGTTACAATCGCTATTTTTCCATCAAGTATTTTCATTGACAAGTATTTTTTTATGAACTAAGCAAATGTATAAGAATTGAACATCGTTGCGTTGCACTCTTGTACTTTTTGTTTTCTATAGCAACAAGTAGAAGATTGTTAACCATTTGGTTTATTGTTAACCCCGCTAAAATTATTTATAGGCAAAGATGCAGCGGTAATTACATACAAGTACTATCTTTCTAACCAAACATTTTCGAAGCCTTTTTCAGTTAATTTTGCGGGTACCCGAGAGGAGTCACACGAC
>JAQBNN010000144.1 GCA_028288505.1 Segetibacter sp.
AGGTTTGAACAGAAGTGGGATCGATAATTCGTTCAATAGCGGTGTCGTATAGCCATTTCCATTCGCTTATGTGTCCCCAGTAATCGCCTTCCATATCAATGTTTCCTTCGGTGACAATACCTAAATAATCATGAGATATGTTCCAAGCTTTGAGGAATTCGAGTACCTCTTCGGCATGTTTTAGTGTGCAACTTATTACTACCCGGCTTTGACTTTCACCAAACCAATAACCATCTTTACGAATATTGTTTTGAGTCTGCTGTACATCAAATCCGAGGTCGCGGTTGAAGCTGCTTTCTAATAAAGCTGTAATCAATCCTCCTTCGCTTATATCATGGGCACTCTGAAGGAGATTCTTTTTGATCAACTGCTTTAAGGCCTGCTGCAATTCGTATTCTTCTTCTAGGTCGAAATAAGGGGCAGGAGAATGTTCGACGCCTAATAACTTGTGCAGGTATTCGCTGCTGTTTATATCGCCACGGCTAATGCCTAACATATAGATTACATCACCGGCCTGTTTGAAATCCATTGTCATTTTCTGCTCAGGATTATCGAGCACCCCAACCATACCAATAGTTGGCGTAGGGTAAACAGCGCCATCAGGATTTTGATTATAGAAGCTAACGTTACCACCGGTAACAGGGGTATCGAACCTGCGACAAGCATCGCCCATACCTTTTACGGCATGAACAAATTGGTAGTAAACCTCGGGATCGAAAGGATTTCCAAAGTTTAAACAGTTGGTAACACCGAGGGGCTCACCTCCACTGCAAACAATATTTCTGGCAGCTTCGGCTACTGCTATCATTCCTCCTTTGTAAGGATCGGCATAAACGTAGCGACTGTTGCAATCCACGGTCATTGCTAAAGCTTTTCCGGTACCTTTAGCCAAAACAATTGCAGCATCGCTTGGTGCGTTGGTACTTAGGTTTGCAGCGCCAACCATGCTGTCGTACTGGGTAGATATGTAGCGCTTGCTAGCTATGTTTGGAAATTGGATCAGTTGTTTAGCGAATAACTTTATGTCTTCGGGCTCCGCAATAGTTGAAGGATCGAAACTGTTTATTTTTTGGAAGTAAGCCGGCTCTTTATATTCTCTATCGTTTTGGGGAGCACCACCACCAAGCACTAGGCTCTCTGCATTTAAAACTGCCTCCAGTTCTCCGTTCATATAAAATTGAAGTAAGCCGGTATTAGTTACAGTTGCAATTTGCTCGCATGGTAAATCCCATTTTTCAAATATTTCCAGTACACTTTGTTCTTTGCCTTTTTCAATAACTACCAGCATACGCTCCTGGCTTTCGCTTAAAAGCAGCTCCCATGCTTTCATATTTTTCTGCCGTGTTGGCACCCTTTCTAAATGGATCTCCATTCCCACTCCACCTTTTGCACTCATTTCTGCAGTTGAGCAAATAATGCCTGCTGCACCCATATCCTGCATACCAGTAACTGCTCCTGTTTTTATAACCTCCAGGCAAGCCTCCAGTAATTTCTTTTCCTGGAACGGGTCACCTACCTGAACGGCTGGTAGCTCTTCTACGCTTTCTGCAGTAATATCGGCACTGGCGAAACTTGCTCCACCCATACCGTCTTTACCAGTAGCACTACCAACTATAAAAACCGGGTTTCCTACACCTGCTGCTGTGGCGCTAATTGTTTCGCCGTTTCTTACAATACCAACGCTCATTGCATTCACTAACGGGTTGGTATGGTAACGATCTTCGAAGTAAACTTCTCCACCTACCGTTGGTACGCCAAAGCAGTTTCCGTAATGTCCAATTCCATGTACAACGCCGGACACTAAGTGTTGTGTTTTGGATTCTTTAAGGTTGCCAAAGCGTAAGCTGTTTAAAGCAGCAATAGGCCTTGCTCCCATAGTAAAAATATCGCGATGAATGCCGCCAACGCCAGTTGCTGCTCCCTGGAAAGGTTCAATAGCACTTGGGTGGTTATGGCTTTCAATCTTAAATACTACGCCCCACCCGTCACCTATATCCATAAGTCCGGCATTTTCTTCCCCTGCTGCTACCAGCATTTTCTTTCCCTCGCGAGGTAAAGTTTTAAGCCACTTAATTGAATTTTTGTAACTGCAATGCTCACTCCACATTACGCTGTAAGCACACAACTCAGTAAAGTTGGGCGTGCGTCCCATTATTTCCTTTATCTGTTCGAATTCTTCATCGGTAAGGCGAAGTTGCCTTGCTGTCTGTACGTTTACTTCCATAGCGGTGCGAAGGTAAGAAAGTGAGACAAAGAGGAATTGAACTTTTTTGGTTAAAACTATTAGCATGAATAACAGGGTAACTTTTATAATTCATTTTTGGGGACCTGGCTACATCATTACTTTTAAGCATACTTGCGTCGCACTCTTGTACTTTTTGGTCTTTATGCAGCTGGAAGTCGCTCACCGGTCGATCTTAGATTGATAAAAAATTATATTAATATAAAGTGCTTGCTAGGCAATGATGACACTAGCAAATATTAAAGCTGTTATCAAAATACCACTAATCTTACAAGCTGTTCACCTAATGAAGATGCAGTTTTCACTGCTTCACATTATTCCGTTAGCTACCCTGTCCAAATTTTTCCTCAAAACAATTTCTTTTGGGTATAAGTTTAAACTGTTCCACTGTTGAATAAAATTTGTTATTAGAAAAGCCTTGCTATAACAAATTGATTTGTAGTAACAAAAGCCCTGCTTTCGCTATATTCACAATTAGATAAGAAGGGACGGCTCATTTTCTGACAGAAGAAAGAATAAAAATAGTTGTGATAAAGGAATTACACATAGCAATAGTTAACGACGACGAAGACGATAACCTGATTTTAAAGGATGTACTTGAAACTATTTCGAATAACATTTCGCTTCGCTTCTTTCACGATGGCTTTGATCTTTTAGCTAATGCAGACGAAGTACAAATACCTGATCTCATTTTTCTGGATATAGTTATGCCTAAAATGAATGGTATTGATTGCCTTAAAAGAGTAAAGCACCATGCACTACTTAAAAATATTCCCATTGTTATTTATACAGGTGTACATAACGAGGATATAATAAAAGATTGTTTTGACAGCGGCGCAAACGTGTTTATTGAAAAATCAGTGACCTACGCAGGTACACGTAGATTAATTGAAAAGGTTCTTTCTGTTGATTGGAAGAATAAGGATGTACCAGAACAACACCAGGTGCTGGTTGAAGTTGAGGATTAGTTTTTTGACTAAGCGCTGTAACAACTGTAAAGCTTTGGTTGCGTCGCACTCTTGTACTTTTTGTACTGCATTCATCAAGCTTACCTAGCCTGTAAGTACTTGCTTCTTCTGCAAGTCTCCATTATTGATTGAAGATGTTTACCAGGTTTGGTTTATTATATATCTCCTTAATCATACTATCAAGCTTTAGCGCCATTGCTCTATTTACTGTGCTTATCTTTTGTAAATTAGTACGTACTAACTCCAGAAGTTTATTTACGCCTTCCTTTCCACCGCCTGCTTCTATAAAGGCATTCTTGTCGCCGCTGAGTTTATCGTTCTCTAAATCTTCCGCATCGTCTAATAAGAGTATGGTTGTAATAAGAGCAAACCAAAACTCAACAAGCTTTATTGATTGTTCTTCAGAAAAAGACAAACCACCAAGAGAGAAGAGGAATAGGTCGCCGCGGTGAAGGGCTTTATAGGGCGTTGCCAATGCGCTGTAAGGGCTTGTATTACCATTAAAATAGTGCATAAGCCATTGCAGATACCACTCGTTTACACAACCATTCTTAACCAATGCATACGCCTCATTAATTGCTTCGGCCTCTGTTAACTGTCCTGTTTCCTCTAAAGCACTTAGGTGCCCCATAGCTTCAAGGGGTTCAATAAATTTATCTGACAGTAGTTGGTGCCTGTCTATTCCTAGTTTATAAAACAAGTCAACTATAAGTGGTATAAAAAGCCATCCAACCTCGGGCCTTAAGTATAGCAATTTATCCTTCCAATAAAGGTTGTTTGCGGGGGGGTCACGATCAACAAAAAAGCGGGCTATTTTATCGTCAACACCGTATTGAACGCCTAGTAGACCTGCGCTTACAAACATGAAGAGAGGGATTATAAGTTATGGAAAATGAATAATGATAAAAGTAAACCTGATTATTGAAACAATGGGCGAAAATTTAATGAAAGATCTCTAAAGGTTGCGGGGGTAAGGCGATTATAAAGCAATAGTACAAGGGTGCGACGCAACGATGTTGCTATGAAACACTGAGGCTGGAACCAAAAACAAAGTGTAGAGAATTAGCTTGTTAGCAACACTAGTATTAAGCTGTGATTATTTTACTTCCTTCAGCGGTTTTTTTGCCGGAAGAGGCACTTGTTTTTTCCTGGTAGCATAGGAATTTACTGAATCGTATAGGGCCTTATTCTTATCGGGATTTTGTTGGTAGTAAATGTAGCTTTTATAAAACTGCTCTTTATTGGTTTTATGAATCTTAAACACTTGCTCATACATTAACGTTGTCTCCTGTTTCTTGTTTAGAGAAGTGTCGTTAAATACATAGTTGTTAAGGAACTCGTCTGCACGAATCATGTCGAAGAGAACGACCTTCATTTTGTCCGGCGGAATAATATCTTTAGGAATTTGCGAAGAGCACGATAACAAAAATGTAAGAAGAGTTAAGAAAAGTAGCTTGCTCATTTCAACTCCTGCTTATAGTTTCCGGCGTTAGGAACGTCTAATCTTTGCAAGAGTTCAATTGCCCTTATCTTATCTGGTGGCGAAGCTTTCTTGAAGATTTTTATAAGCTCCTGCGATTTGCCTTGCATAAAAAACTGGACAATCATCGTATTAGGATTCTCCTGGTTAATCGACTGCAGCCTTGTTAATGCATTAAGTATTTCTTCCCGTGCAATTGCTTCGTTCTGGTACATGCCATCAAGTCCTTGCCGGTAATAGTTGTAAATAACGTCGTGAATTACGTTGTACCTGTTATTCATTAAATTCTCGGTTAACCAATACCTGTTCCTTAAACCATCAAAAGCTTTCCAGCCGCTAATGCCACGACCTTCAGGCGCATTGTTAACGATGTTCTGTGCTTTCTGAAAGAATACGTCACCACCTTTAGGGCTAAATGAGTCGTAATCGAGACCGAGAATGGTATAAATATAATAAGCGAAGCTGGCAGTTAAATTACTTGCGAGAGGATCTGATCCCTGTACCCTATTCTCATTAAATTCCGTTGGCTGGTACTCTACATAGCGGAAGCTAACATCGCCATCCTGGAAGTTAATTAATGCTGTTTGGTACGATGAATTAAAAACAGGTCTTGCTGCTTGTATAGTTAGTGAAGCCCTGTAAACGTTTGTCTCAACCAACTGGTCAATATTTAAGAGAAAACTGCATTCTATTTTTTCATTTGGTTGAAAAGCGTCCCCGGTCCATTTCCTGTTATTGATAAAATTAGTGAGCTGTGTTTGCAGTGTTTGAAAGACTTTTTTATCAACTGTATTTGGAACCCTGCTTGCATTTACAGTCACTCGTGCCTGGATCTCCTGCGCATAGTTAGCAAAAGGCAGGAATGCAAAAAGGACTAATAAAACTATATTACGCTTTGACATAAATTTTTTGAATAATTAGATCAACAATATCTTTTGCAACCAATGCTTTGCTCTTCATTTCAAAGGGGTATTCATTTCCTTCCCTATCAAAAATAGTTACTTTGTTGGTGTCTTTTCCGAAGCCCACACCTTCCTCTTTCAAACTATTTAAAACTATGAAGTCCGCCTTTTTATGTTCCAGCTTTTTTAAAGCATTACTTTTTTCATTGTTTGTTTCAAGTGCAAAACCAACAAGCACCTGGTCTTTTCTTTTTAAATTTCCTAAACTTAAAAGTATATCCTGTGTTTTTTTAAGTTCTAGTGATAGGTTATCTCCCGATTTCTTAATCTTTTCAAGAGCAACATCCTTCGGACTATAGTCCGCAACAGCTGCAGCCATCACTGCAATATCGCTAGAGTGAAACAAACTGTTTGCGTGCCCAAACATTTCTGCAGCCGATTTTATATCAATTTGCTTGATCCCTTTAAACTTTGATGGTTTAACTCCAGGTCCAGCAATCACTGTTACCTCAGCACCATAACCATATAAAGCTTCTGCTATGGCAATGCCCATTTTACCACTGCTATGGTTTCCTACAAAACGTACCGGGTCTATTGCTTCGTATGTTGGGCCTGCAGTTACCAAAGACTTTTTTCCTGCCAACGCGCTTTGCCTGAAGTAATTTTCTTCTATAAATGTTACAATCTCTTCGGGTTCCGCCATTCGTCCTTCACCGAATAACCCACTAGCTAGTTCACCTTTATTTACTACAATAACTTTATGTCCAAACTCCTGTAGTGTCGCTATATTCCTTTTCGTCGATCGATGTTGCCACATATCCTCATCCATTGCAGGGGCTACCACAACAGGACAAGTAGCAGAAAGATAACTAGCTAAGAAAAGATTATCGCAAATACCGTTAGCCATTTTTGCCAACGAATTACAACTTAAAGGAGCAACAAGCATAAGGTTTGCCCACCTTCCCAGCATCACGTGGTTGGCCCATGTACTCTCGTCAGAAAGATTAATTAATACTTTGTTTTTACTAAGAGTTGCTAAAGTTAGAGGAGTAACAAAATCTTTTGCCGATGGTGTCATAACAACTCTTACGTCAGCGCCCGCTTTCACTAATATCCTAACTAATAAAATAGATTTATATGCAGCAATACTGCCTGTTATTCCTAAAAGTATTTTCTTTCCTGCCAGCATTCAGAAGTAAAGTAACAAAAAACGACAGTTATAAAACTGTCGTGTTGTTAAAATAGTTAGTTCGTATTTAGAACCGGAAAATAATAATGTATTCTTTTCTTGTTACCAGCTGTAGCGTGTGCTTCAACATCGTTGTGTCACTCACTTGTACTTCAAGTTCTTTATTCAAGGAATAAAGCAACATGTTGTCCAATCTCTGCGTTCTCGTTGGCAGCATTATTAGCATCTTGTTCATAAATGATAAACAGTACAAGAGTGCGACGCAACAAAAGCTAAATGGTGTTCTTACGCTTAGTACAAAAAATCAACCTAAAGTCTTCACCACTTAGCTGAAAAGATCAGAGTCGCTCTTACGGTAGTAGATCTTCTCATCCATAAATTCGTGTGTAGCAAGAATTGCAGGATTAGGCATTTTTTCATATGCCTTTGAGATCTCGATCTGCTCCTTATTTTCATGAATTTCTTCAAGGCTATCAGTATGAGTAGCAAACTCTTCAAGCTTGTTATGCAGTTCTTCCTTAAGAGAAATATTAATCTGGTTAGCTCTTTTAGCTATTATAGCAATAGATTCGTACAAGTTCCCTGTCTTAGCTTTTATATCTACAAGGTTCTTTGTTTCTACTACATTGCTTGTATTAGCACTTAGTTGTCTTCTAAGTTTACTCATTTCTTTATAGTGTTTATGTAATTTAAAGATTGTGTTTTATACTGGTCTACAGATTTAGCAAGTTTGCTCTCAGGAAAACGATCAGAGAAATCAACTGTTTCATTAATAACTGTTTCAAACCGTTCCTGCTGCTTTTCTGCAATGCTATTTAGGGCAAATTGATAGTAGGATTTTATCGCCATCAATTTATATTCATCTCCCCTTTGTGTGTCGGGAAAGTTTTCGAGTAAAGAGCCGTAAGCTATTGCGGCGGCTCTATAATACCCGAGATTATAATATAGTTCTGCGTTTTTATAATCTTTTACTTCAAGCTTCGCCCTGCTTTCATCAATAATATTTGTAGCTTCCCTAATACGTGAAGAACCTGGATGTGTATTTATGAATACCTGCATCTGGCCCATTGCCTTCAGGGTATTAGTCTGATCTAACGCAGCTTTAGGTGATTGTTTATAATAGCTATAAGCCCTCATAAAATCTGCATCTTCTGCCTTAGGGCTGGTAGGAAAAGTTTCTACAAAGGTCTTAAAGAGGTTTTCTGCGTTTGTATAGTCCTTAAGATTATAAGCAGTGTAAGCGTACTTATAATATAGGTCTTCAAATTTCGCGCTTCCTTTAAAAACCGGGAAAAGATCTTCAAACAATACTTGCGCCTGGGTGTATTTCTTCTGCGCATAATATTGCTCAGCCACTTTGTACTTATACTCGTAGTCAGTGCTCTTAAGTGTCTTAGTAAGCTTACTTGCACAAGAAGAAAAAACAATAATTACAGCGATGAGATAGGTAATTCTTATCATAGAAGTTTGCAAAAATAGCCTTTTGCAAGCAATATATACAGGTAGATTTGAATTGTTACTTCGCTAGTCGTTAATTATTCTATAATAAAAAGGCCCCCCATAAAGGGGGGCCAACATTATTAAAACTAGTTAAAGTTAGATTACTTGGTCCTTTGTAGGTTTGGATGTGGAGCAGGAACATTATTTGGACCTTCCTCTGTAGTACCCATCAAATCTATTACAGTTGGGTCTCCTTCAGTACCATATTCGAAAATGATACGGTTGTCAGCCAATCCTTGCCTTTCTACTAAATACTTTATAACTGCGTTTACCCTATCCCAACTTAATTGTTGAGCAGCTTTATTTGCAGCACCATGACCTGTTACTTTTACCTTACAACCCGGATTAGCTTTTAATTGGTTAGCAACAGTTGTTAAAATTGCTTGAGCATCACGGCTTAGTGTAACTGTATTGCCACGGAATTGAATGCTTGGTAAGTCAGTTATTACACATTCGTTCGTAGCGACCGGAGGATTTTTCCTCAACTCCTTACAACAATCTGGTTCAGGACAATTACCTACACCATCTTCGTCAACAGGAAAACAGTTCTGGAGTGTCAATAGCTCCTTATCTCTGTAGTCAGGCACACCATCACCGTCAGTATCTTTAGAAACACCGTGAGTATCAACAGGAGCACCAGGAGGAGTATTAGGCTCAAGATCAAACTGATCTGTAACACCATCTCCATCAGCATCGTCCAATTTCACCTTTGGCATAACCATGTGCTTCGGATTGTTAAGCTCGCTATAAGCAAATTCCAATGGATTCATCCACCAAAGGGGTGGTATTCTCCTAGCTGAGTTTCCAAGATTGAAATTCATTCCAAGAGATAGAAATCCAATATTGTCCCACTCAGGAGTAAAAACGGGATTTACAAGATCTCCACTTTGACGGAACCAACCATCAACATAATCGTCGCGAGTCATGATACGCTTATACTCGACACCAAGAGAACTTTTACGACCAACACGGTACTCGAAACCCGCACCAGCTGTAAATGAATGACGCAAATTGTATTCACCTATATCAGGACGACGATCATTTGTTAATGCTTCTGTCTCATAAACTCCATCAAGCATTTGCTTCAACTCACTGCGGATATCGCTTCTTTTTGCAGAGAAATTAATATTTTCAAATAAGTATCTGCTTCCGTTTGCATCTAACACGTCCATCTTTGTGTTATAAGTAAACGCTGCATAACCACCTAAAGCATATAAATTCCAGCGTCCTTGACGATTATGGAACATTATGTTGTTAAGGGAAACTAAAGCCTCCAGAGATGGAACAAAAGCAGTAGTTCTGTGATTATGAACATATCCTCTGGGAGCATTAAGATAATTTTGAAGAATAACAGGATGGTTATTAAAGTTTCTATTAGGCTGATAATCTAATCCTATCATGTTGTAATAAGCAAATGAAGCCCTCATGGATACCACATAACCTAATGACTTTCTCAGTGAAAGTCCAATTCCGTGAGCATAAGAACCTATACCAGATCCTACTCCATGGGCAGCTAATGGTGCATCACCATCAACCCAGGGAAAACCGACAAAAACTCCCAACTGCCACATATCTCTGGGCTTCGCAGGGAAATTATGCGAGTTGTTCAAAAATTCTTGCTGCTGACTTAGATTTCTAGGGGCGATATACGAAGTATCTAGGTAATTGTGTGTACCTCCCAATTGCGCAGTTGCACCAGTAATTCCTAAGACGGATAGTGCCAGTAGTGTATAAAGTTTCCTCATAAACATTAGAAAATAAACTGTCTAAATAATTGTTAAAAGTCAAGTTCTCAAAGATAATCTACTAAACCATATGAGTGCAAAACATTTTAAAAAGTTGCACATTGTTCATGATTTTCGAAAAGGAAAGCCTTCTACTTATAAAAAACCCTCCACTTTTTGGTGGAGGGTTGTAAATTTAAAATAAAAGCATTATTTCTTTAAATTAGGATGTGGAGCAGGTACAGAACTTGGACCCTCTTCAGTAGTTCCGATTAGGTCAACAGTATTACCATCGCCCATACCACCAAATTGAAATATAAATCTGTCTTCAGATACACCTTGGCTTTCAGCAAGATAACGGATTACAGCATTTACACGATCCCAGCTTAGTTGCTGCGCACGCTTATCACTTGCACCATAACCTACTACTTTAATTCTACAAGTAGGGTTAGATTTGATTTGAGAAGCAGCAGTAGCTAACATTTGTTTTGCGTTGTTATTCAAAACCGCACTTCCTGATCTGAATTGTATGCTTGGTAGGTTTCCTACATTACATGCAGTACCACCAATCATTCCACTATCAATCCTGTTCCTTAGTTCAGTGCAACATGCTGGCTCTGGACAAGTACCAACACCATCAGCATCCACAGGGAAACATTTTTGAGGAGTAAGAAGTTCTTTGTCTTTATAATCAGGAACGCCATCACCATCTGTATCTTTTGCTACACCACGAACGTCAACAGGTGCACCTTGAGGAGTGTTTGGTTCCATATCAAATTGATCAGTTACACCATCACCATCAGCATCCGGTAAAATTGGAGGAGGGATTTTCATGTGCTGAGGGCTATTAAGCTCATTGTAAATGAAATTGTTTGGATTTAACCACCAAAGAGGTTGTACTCTTCTTGCAGAACTACCAAGATTGAAATTCAATCTACCAGTAGTCATACTATAGATATCAGTGCTCTTACCGCGATTGGCACCATCTAAGTAATCATATCCTGTAAATGTAAATTTTTGCTCTAAACCGAAGTTGAACCTATTTGATAATTTCCAGGCTATACCTGCACCGCCGCTAAATCCTGGTACTAAAACCCATCCTTTACGACCGTTAACTTCGTTACCCCCAAAAGTAGTTAGTGTACCTGTCTCTGTAGAAGTTGGCGCGCCTTGTCCGTAAAAAGTTGCATACGGATTACTAGGACCAAATTGTGTACCGCCATTAGCACGAATAAAGGTCTTTGATGCAATAGCATTAACACCTGCTAATACATAAATATTAGATTTTGGATTTCCTCTATAATGACTAACAGGGTTTAAAGATGCGATGACATCAAAAGTTCCACTATGCATCCAGTTTTTGTAATTAACTAGACCCTGACGACGCTGAACAGATGTAGGTTCTCCTTGGCTAAAAGCACCAGCATATCCACCTCTAAGTGAAAACGTGTGACTTATCGCTTTTCTTAAACTTATAGTTCCGCCAATACCAATATTACTTCCGAAAGTTGCTTGATCAGCATCATTTCTGTTTCTAATTGGATTTGAACTTACATCTCCAAGAATAAATGAAGTACCGCCGCCGATTCCTAGTTCCCACTGACTTCTGGGTTTTGCTGGGTAAGGATACTGGTTGTTTCTAAATTCGCTTTGTTGTGGTAAAAGCTTTGTGGGAATTTTGGAGGAGTCTCTCCAATCATAATCTGCGTCGGTGCGCTGCGAATATGCGCTTGACGCCAAAAGGCTGATTAAGCCTAATGTTAACATGTACTTTTTGCTTGCCATAGAAGTGTTTTATATAATTTACAATAGAAAATCCTGTAACACAATTCATTGCAAAAATAAACCTTGGCGATGAATTACCAAACTTTTGCAATTTCTTTTGAGTTTCTGCTTCATTTGTTAAAAAACTATACCATTATCAAACCCACGCCCCGTAAGGGTTTCATCAAATAATTTGTTAATTACCTGTAGAAATAATTTCCCAAATTATTTGACAAAACATTGTTTTTAGGTGTTTTTATTTGATTTATTTGATTTAAAATACCTTGCAGATAATTTAAATGATGGAAAAAGCACAGCGTATTATACAAGAAGAACTGAAGGAATTTGAAACTCATTTTAGAAAAGCTGTAAAAAGCAATGTTGGACTACTCGATAAGATTATGCATTTCATTGTGAAGAAAAAAGGGAAGCAAATGCGGCCTATGTTTGTTCTTTTGAGTGCAAAAATGGGTGGAGAGATTAATGAGATGACTTATAGGGCCGCATCTCTTGTAGAACTTTTACATAGTGCTACACTTGTTCACGATGATGTGGTAGACGAATCACTGGAGCGACGCGGCTTTTTCTCTATTAACGCTCTTTGGAAGAATAAGATTGCAGTTTTGGTTGGAGATTATCTTTTGTCAAAAGGTCTTTTACTATCACTTCAAAACAATGATTATAAAGTCCTTCAATTATTGTCTGAAGCTGTTAAATTAATGAGTGAGGGAGAATTACTCCAACTTGAAAAAGCACGAAATTTAAACCTTAAAGAAGATATTTATTTTGAGATCATTAAGAATAAAACCGCTTCTTTAGTAGCATCTAGTTGCGCTGCTGGAGCAGCAACAACATTTACCTCAGAAGATGCAATTGAAAATATGAGGATATTCGGTGAAAACGTTGGTATAGCGTTTCAAATAAAAGATGACCTTTTTGACTATGGGAACGATAACATTGGAAAGCCTACGGGCAATGACATAAAAGAAAAGAAATTAACGCTTCCGCTCATCTACACACTTAATAACGTTGACAATTCTCTGAAGAGAAAGTTGATCTACATCATTAAAAATGAGAATACCAAAAAAGACAAAGTTAAGTATGTGATTGATGAAGTTGTAAACGCTGGAGGTATTGATTATGCAACAGAAAAGATGATTCACTATAGAGACGAAGCATTAAAAGTTTTATACCGCTTTCCTCAATCAGAAGTAAGAGATGGCCTTGAAGAAATGGTAAGATATACAACTGACAGAAAATACTAAGCATGCAAAAAAGGTGGAAAATATTAGAGGCCGATCGTGTGGCAGTTCACGCTTTGCATGAAGCTTTGAAGGTGAGCAAGGTGATTTGCAAAATGCTCGTCCAGAGAGGCTATGATTCGTTTGAAAAAGCACGTAAATTCTATAGGCCCCAGCTATCCGATCTTCACAATCCCTGGTTGATGAAAGACATGGATAAAGCGGTTAAACGAATTTTATTCGCGATTGAAAACAATGAAAAAATTCTCGTTTTTGGAGATTATGATGTTGATGGTACAACTGCTGTGGCAAGTATGTACCAATTCTTAAAGAACATTTACAATAACGTCGATTATTATATTCCTCATCGATATCGTGAAGGTTATGGTGTATCAAAAATAGGAATTGATCATGCAAAGGAAAATAACTTCACACTTATAATTTCCTTAGACTGCGGTATTAAATCTGTAGACCTGATAGAATATGCAAAGAGTATTCAGATAGATTTTATTGTTTGCGATCATCACTTACCAGATAAAATTTTACCCCCTGCTGTAGCTATTCTTAACCCAAAACAAGTTGATTGTAATTATCCATACAAAGAGTTGTGTGGTTGTGGTGTTGGCTTTAAATTAATGGCTGCACTTGCACAAAAGCTCAACCTTCCAGATTCAAGCTATCTATGCTATCTAGATCTGCTTGCAACCGCAATTGCTGCGGACATTGTTCCTATGACCGGCGAGAACAGGATCATGGCTTTTTATGGTTTAAAGTGTGTGAATGAAACGCCTTGTTCGGGCATTAAAGCATTAATGCAACTGGCCAAAATGGAGAAGCAAATGTTTATTACGAACCTGGTGTTTATGATTGCTCCAAGAGTAAACGCAGCAGGCAGAATGGATGATGCCAAAAAAGCCGTACAACTCTTTATTGAAAAGGATTGTGATAAAGCAACAGCACTCGCAGAGTTACTTCACATCGATAATACAGAGCGTAGAATTGCGGACACAACTATTACAGAAGAAGCGCTTTCATTGATTGAAGGTGATGTATTGTTAGAGAACAAAAAATCTACAGTAGTTTATAAAGAGCATTGGCATAAAGGCGTTGTTGGAATTGTTGCTTCGCGACTAATTGAAACGTACTATAGACCAACGATTGTTCTTACCCGTAGTGGTGATGTAGCAGCAGGTAGTGCAAGGTCGGTGGTAGGCTTTAATTTGTACGAAGCAATACATGCTTGTAAAGATCATTTGCTTGGTTATGGTGGCCATTTTGCTGCTGCCGGAATGACTTTATTACCCGAAAACATTGAAGCCTTTTCTAAGCAGTTTGAGAAGGTTGTAAGCGAAACGATTGCACCTGAATTATTGATACCTGAGATAGTTATTGATGCTGAAGTATCATTCAAAGATCTAAACAGAAGCCTCTATAATATCATTAACCAGATGGAGCCTTATGGACCTGAAAATATGCGTCCTGTTTTTATTGTTAAGAATGTTTTGAACAGTGGTCATTCAAAGGTGGTTAAAGAAAATCACATTAAGTTTTCACTGAAGCAGGACAACTATAGCTTTAGTGGAATTGGTTTTAACATGGCTACAAAATTCAACTTGCTGGAACAGAAGAAGCCTTTAGACGTTGTCTTCACACTAGATGAGAACGAATGGAATGGAGAGAAATCACTTCAATTAAAAGTTTGTGATTTTAGGTTATCGGAAAACTAGTGCTAACTAGTTTTTTGTTACAAGCTTTTGTATAAGAATTAAGCATTCTTGCGTCGCACTCTTGTACTTTTACAGCTTACTTCATCGCATAAAATTTTGCCCTAAAAATATGGTAGGAAGAGTTCAATATAGCGATACAAGTACAAGTGAGTGACACAACGATGTATCATATTTATTCTATCGCTGGTCAACAAAAAGATTGTATAAAACAAAAGAGGTTAGTGAACAATCACTAACCTCTTTTCATTATTGTATCAACTCAATTAAGCTTCAGTAACAAAGCTTGCTTTCTTATCTCCCTGCATCAATTCAACACTGCGATTGATGAATGAGGTAAGTGCATTTCCTTTCAATAATCCCTGGCTTAACAAGGCAAGATCTGCAAGGTTACGAACCTGCTTTTCCTGCATTGCTGTATCGTCTTCTTTTAAGATGTTTTGGAAGATGCTGTGGTTACCATTTACAGTTAGTGTAACCTCGTCAGGCATGGTTGCATAGAAGCTGGCCATACCGCCACCAGCAGCACCCATATCCTTCATACGACGCATAAATTCAGGACGTGTTGCAACTACCGGAGGCCCCTCAGGGCTTAATCCCTTCACCTCAACAGTTACATGTAATTGAGGTACTTCAACACCAAATAACTCCTTCAATTTCGTCTCTTCATCAGCATTTAAAACACTTGATTGGTCTTCTGCTTTGTCAATTAAATTATCAACGATATCGGCATCCACACGAACGAACTGAACGTTATCCCACTTCATCTCCATGTGGTTGATAAATGCAGCATCAACAAGGGTTTCTGCCTTTACAACTTTATATCCTTTCCCTTTTGCAGCTTGTATATAAACATCCTGGTGAACAGGATCGGTTGTATAAAGAATTACTTGCTTAGCTTCTTTGTTTTTCTGTAGGGTTTCAGTCTCAAGTTTGTACTCTTCAAGAGTGAAGAACTTCGCATCAACATCTTCCATAACCATGAACTTGTTCGCTTTCTCAAGAAACTTATCATCGGTCATCATACCGTACTTAACAAACAGTCCAAGGCTCTCCCACTTCTGCTCAAAAGACGGTCGATCGCTTTTAAAAATTTCTTCTAGTTTATCTGCAACTTTCTTAGTAATGTGCGCATTAATCTTCTTCACATTCGGATCGCCTTGCAGGTAGCTACGGCTTACATTCAAAGGAATATCCGGGCTATCAATAACGCCATGCAACAACATCAAAAATTCAGGAACAATATCCTTTACTTCATCAGTTACAAATACCTGGTTGCTGTATAGTTGAATCTTATCTTTTTGTATCTCGTAGCTATGCTTAATCTTCGGGAAGTATAAAATACCTGTAAGATTGAATGGATAGTCAACATTTAGGTGGATCCAAAACAAAGGAGTCTCACCGTAAGGATATAATTCTTTGTAGAAATTTTCGTAGTCTTCTTTGCTAAGATCAGCAGGCTTTTTAGTCCAGGCCGGGGTTGTATTATTTATCGGCTTTGGCTCTTCTGCTTTCTCTTCATCAGTCTTTTCTTCTTTATCGTTCTTATCAATAAAATAAATTGGAACAGGTAAGAAACGGCAGAATTTTTCAAGGATACCTCTAATTCTTCCCGGCTCTAAAAACTCTTTGCTTTCTTCGTTTATATGAAGAATGATCTTAGTGCCTCTTTCAGGCTTTTCTATGCTGTATAATTCAAACTCCGGGCTACCATCGCAGCTCCAGTAAGTAGCAGGTTCGTCTTTAAAACTTTTGGTGTAAACCTCTACCTTATCACTCACCATAAATGCGCTATAAAAACCCAAACCGAACTTACCAATTATGTTCTCTTCGTTTTGGCCTTTATACTTATTTACAAACTCCTCGGCGCCACTAAATGCTACCTGGTTAAGGTACTTGTCAACCTCTTCAGCAGTCATACCAATACCACGATCAATTATGCTTAGCGTTTTTTCTTTAGCGTCTAATTCAACGTCGATCCTTAGTTCCCCTAAGTCACCTTTAGCCTCACCTATCGATGATAAAGTTTTTAGTTTCCGGCTTGCGTCTACAGCGTTACTCACCAGTTCACGTACAAAAATTTCGTGATCGCTGTACAGGAACTTTTTAATGATGGGAAAGATGTTCTCCGTCTGAACCCGTATCTGACCTTTTTGCATATTAGAAATGTTTTTGCTCACTGCTCAAAGAAAATACCAAAGGCTTGTAAACTGTCAGCTTGACAAGCATTTGTTGTTGTTAGACACGCATTGGCAAGTATTAGTTTGTTATAAAAAATATGGGAACCAGCATTTGTCATTCTTAGCGTCATCGTTGCGTCGCATTACGTTCATCTTTTAGCTCTTCTGGCGTCTTTGGTTCATTATTTAATTAACGTAAGAACTTAGTAAATACCTGAGCTTCGATTTTTTTTGAACCTCAATAATAATAACCAGGTACAAGAGTGCGACGCAAGAAAAGCTTAATAGTTATTCTTAGCTCAGTACATAAAAAACAAAAAGGGAAGCTTTCGACTTCCCTTTTTAAATATTTGTAAGTAGCTCTTACTTAGTAATTCCCAACTTAGCTTCCATGCTTAATGTTGCATGAGGTACAGCACGTAAACGGGCTTTGTCGATCAACTTACCTGTAACTCGGCAAATACCATAAGTCTTACTCTCAATACGCATTAAAGCTTTTTCAAGGTGATCGATGAAGGTAATCTGGCGGCTTGCCATCTGGCTCAACTGCTCTCTTTCCATACTCATTCCCCCGTCTTCCATTGTCATGTAGCGGTTGTCTGTTTCATCTCCGCCCATCTCGTCGCGACGGGTAATTAAGCCCTGCAAGTAGGCTAGTTCCTTTTTCGCAGCATCCAGTTTTTTACCTATCAGGTCGCGGAACTCCTGCAGATCTGCATCGTTGTAACGCATAGTTGGACCATTAGAAACAGCAACCGGAGTATCTAGAACGCTTTTAGTAAAATCAGGCTCATAATCAATTTTTTTATCGGTTGACATTTTAGGAAGCACTACCGGCTTAGCCGCTTTAGGTTCCTTTTTAGTTTCAGCTTTTGGCGCTGGCATATCAGCAGACTTTTTAGTCTCTGCCTTTACCACACTTGCCTTTTCTTCTGGTTGAGCAACTGCTTTTGCAGGTGCTGCTTTAGCCGCCTTCGGCTCTGGTGCAACAGCAGCTTTTTTTGCTGGAGCTACGGCTGCTTTTTTATCGATCTTGGTTGTTTCCGGTGTTTTTTTCACTGTCTCAATTATTTTTTTAGCAACGGCTTTCACTACTTTTGAAACCACCGCTTTCGTTTTTGATACTTTTGACACTTTAGCAGGAGCTGACTGTTTTGCAACAGGCTTAGCAGCTACTTTACTATTCTTGCTGCTTTTCGACGCAACTTTTGAACTTTGTTTACTGGGTACTTTTTTGGCTGCAACCACTTTTTTAGCGGCTACTTTTTTAGCTGGTTGTGAAGCTTTTGTTGCCGATTTAGCTGACTTTAAGGGTTTGTTGGTAGCCATTAGCTTATGCTTTTTTAGTTACACTCACTCTCAGCTGGATATCATTAACTTCAATTTCAATGCCATCAGCAACCGCCTCTACGAAGTCTATGCTATCTGCCAAAATTTCCGCGCAAATATAGTTTTTAAATTCATTAATTGAATTTACTATACGTTCATTTCGGACTATGTCGATATGAATACGATCAGTAACTTCAAATCCTTTGTCTTTCCTTGAATTTTGGATACGATTTACGAATTCACGAGCTTCCCCTTCTTTTCTTAGATTGTCAGTTATGGTTATATCTAGGGCAACCGTTAAACTACCTTTGCTGGCTACACTCCACCCGGGAATGTCTTCGGCAGTAATTTCAACTTCGTTAAGTTGCAAGATAAGGGGTTCACCCTCTAACTCCAAAATATATCGACCATCTTTTTCAAGCCTGGAAATGTCGTGTTGATCAAACTTTGCAAGCGCAGCTGAAACTGCTTTCATTTTTGGCCCAAGCTTTTTACCCAAAGCAACAAAGTTGGGTTTCACCTTTTTATTAATAAGCCCTTCAGTCTCTGTTAAGTACTCAAACTCCTTCACATTCACTTCCGACTTTATCAGGTCCTCAATCTTTTCCAACTGCTCTTTCATTCCTTTTCCAAGCACCGGAATGAGCACTTTTTGCAGAGGCTGGCGAACTTTAATGTTCACTTTCTTGCGAATACTTAGTATAAGAGAGGATGCACCTTGTGCAAGTTGCATCCGTTCCTCTAAATCTGTATCAATCACCGCTTCATTTGCCTTAGGAAAATCTGCATGGTGGACGCTTTCGACATTAAACCTGTTGGTAACCGCATTAAGATTTTGAAAAACGGCATCACTAAAGAATGGAGAAAGCGGGGCCATTAAACGAACCACCGTTTCTAAGCATTCATATAAGGTCTGGTAAGCTGCAATTTTGTCTTGCTCGTACTCTCCCTTCCAAAACCTTCGGCGGCACAGGCGAACGTACCAGTTACTTAAATGCTCATCAACGAAATCTTCGATTGCACGGCCTGCTTGTGTAGGTTCGTAATCGTCCATGCTTTCAGTTACCGTCCTGATTAAGCTATTTAACGAAGACAAAATCCACTGGTCTATCTCGGGACGTTGTTTTAAAGGAATGGATGCTTCTTTAAAAGCAAATCCATCAAGGTTACTATATAAAGCAAAGAACTGGTAGGTATTATAAAGCGTACCAAAGAACTTGCGTTGAACTTCCTGAATACCAGCAAGGTCGAACTTTAAACTATCCCACGGGGAGGCATTGGTGATTAGATACCAACGTGTAGCGTCAGCCCCGTACTTCTCAATTGTTTCAAAAGGGTTTACTACGTTGCCAAGGCGCTTGCTCATTTTATTACCACTCTTGTCGAGCACAAGCCCATTTGAAACAACTGTTTTGTAAGCGACACTATCAAACAATAAAACACCTAAAGCATGTAACGTATAAAACCATCCACGGGTCTGGTCAACACCTTCAGCAATAAAATCGGCTGGAAATGCTTTACCTGAATCCACTAAATCTTTATTTTCAAACGGATAGTGCCACTGCGCATAAGGCATTGCTCCACTGTCAAACCAAACATCTACCAAGTCAGGTACACGCTTCATTGGTCTGCCTGTTTCGCTCACCAATATCATTTCATCAACGTAAGGCTTATGTAAATCCAATATTCCTTCGTGCAGGTAATGCTTGTTTACATCTCCGCCTAAAACTTCGCTTGCTTTCCTTATTCCCGCATTCAAATCCTCTATTGACCCAATGCAAACTTCTTCAGTGCCATCTTCGGTTCTCCAGATTGGCAACGGGGTTCCCCAGTAGCGGCTGCGGCTTAGGTTCCAGTCAACCATATTTTCTAACCAGTTACCAAAACGTCCTTCACCGGTTGACTTTGGCTTCCAGTTGATAGTTTTATTCAACTCCACCATTCTATCCTTCAAGGCAGTTGTCTTAATAAACCATGCATCTAAAGGGTAATAAAGGATTGGCTTATCAGTTCTCCAACAATGAGGATAGCTGTGTTCGTATTTTTCAACTTTAAACGCCCTGTTCTCTTTTTTCAGCTTCACCGAGATGTCAACATTCACATCTTCGTAATCCTTATCATCTTTATAATTCTTAACGTAACGGTTGCTAAATTCTCCAAGTCCCTCTACAAATTTGCCAGAGCGATCAACCATCGTAAGAATACCGATATTATACTTCCTGCCTACTTTATAGTCATCCGCACCAAAAGCGGGTGCTGTGTGCACAATACCAGTCCCGTCTTCTGTAGTAACAAAATCACCAAGAATTATCCTAAAAGGAATTGGTGCTTCATCCGTTAGTGGCTCAATATTTTCGGGGCTGTTAGCTTCATAGGGTAGCAGTTGCTCATACTCTGCATTTTCAACTTCACTTCCTTTAAACGCAGCTATTATTTTCCATGGAAGCAGCTTCTCACCTTCCTTATAATTCTCAAAATCCCCGTTCTCGCCTTCTGGCTTAAAGTACTTAGGCAAAAGCGCTTTTGCTAGAACAATATTTATAGGAAGATGGGTGTAAGGATTGAAGGTTTTCACCAAAACATAGTCAATGTTAGGCCCAACCGTCAATCCTAGGTTTGATGGCAAAGTCCACGGCGTAGTGGTCCAGGCTAAAAAGAAAACCTGGTCATCTCCCGCTGCATTAAACAAGAATTGAGTTTTTTCATTTTGCAATGCTTTAAACATGGCAATGGTCGAGGTATCCTTTACGTCCTTATAAGTACCAGGTTGGTTCAACTCATGAGAGCTTAAACCGGTGCCGGCCCCCGGGCTAAACGGTTGGATACTTACGCTTTCATACAGTAACCCTTTGTCGTACAAACGCTTCAAGATCCACCAAAGCGTTTCAATATACTTGTTGTCAAAAGTTATGTAGGGGTCATTCAAATCAACCCAGTAACCCATCTTTTTAGTAATGTCGTCCCACTTGTCTTTATATTTCAAAACCTCTCTGCGGCAGGTCTCGTTGTATTCTGCAACAGATATTTTCTTACCAATATCCTCTTTAGTAATACCTAACATTTTTTCTACACCCAGTTCCACCGGCAGGCCGTGCGTATCCCAACCACCCTTACGTTTCACCTGGAAACCCTGCATCGTTTTATAGCGGCAAACAAGGTCCTTTAAAGTGCGTGAAATAACGTGGTGAATTCCGGGCATTCCGTTCGCACTTGGCGGGCCTTCGTAAAAAACAAAAGGCATCGCCCCTTCCCGCAGGTCCACACTCTTTTCAAAAGCATTGCTTTCCTCCCACTTTGCAAGGATTTCCTTTTCGATGTTTGGAAGATTTAAACCTGAAAATTCTTTGTATTTAACGCTCATATTAGTTCAACTACTGTAAGTATAGTAAAAATGTGTGCAAAGGTAAGGAAACTAAATATTGGAAACCAGCCACGCGTTACTGGCTGAGCACTGTTTAGCTGGAAGAAGAGTATTTATGTTCCCGGCATTTGTAATCCTATGGCTCATCGTTGCGTCGCACTCTTGTACCGCTGCATTTCCTTCTGCTTTTCCCACGCTATGAGCCTCTTATGCAATAGGTAAAAATCAATATCTAAAAAAGACTAAACTCGGCTAATATTGCGTTTTAATAGAATAATCCTTTGTTCCCATGAAGATAAAATTGCTCTTTGCGCTTATTTGCGTCGCCCTCGCCTTAACTGGTTGCAACAGAAATAAAGACGCCGAGAATGCCATTACCAAAAAGTCAACCGCCACTAGTACAACGACTTCAAAAAATACTGACACAGGCGACTATGCTAACAAACCTATAGCAGATGCTGCCACTATCCTCGCCCGTAAAGAAGTTCCTATTCTTTGCTACCACCAAATCAGAAACTGGCGTGCAGGCGACCCAAAAGATATGATCGTTCCACCGGAAACTTTTAAAGCTCATTTGAAGATTTTGGCCGATAGTGGATATCAAACCATTCTACCCGATCAGTTGTACAACTACCTGACCAAAGGTGCTCCACTGCCCGAAAAACCATTCATGCTTACTTATGACGATACTGATATTGATCAATTTACAGTAGCAGCACCTGAAATGAAAAAGTATGGCTTCAAAGGAGTTTACTTTATTATGACGGTTTCAATGAACCGCCCTCCAAGGTATATGAGCAAAGACCAGTTGAAGGAATTGGTTGCCGAAGGTCACGTAATAGAATCTCATACATGGAACCACACAAGAGTTCCGCATTACAAAACAGACGAAGATTGGTTAACCCAAATTGACAAGCCTAAAAAACAAATCGAAGAACTAACCGGAGAGCCATCAAACTACTTCGCATACCCCTACGGACTTTGGACCAAGGAAGGGATTCCCGAATTAAAAAAGCATGGCGTAAGAGCGGCGTTTATTTTAAGCACCAAACGAGATGAGAACGATCCGTTGTACACTATCAGAAGAATGATTGGTAGCGGCACCTGGAGCGGACAAGCACTTTACAACAGTATGTTGAAGACTTTTAATAATACGAAATAGAAAAATACTAATTTTTTTTCTACTACTAAGCCACCAAGTCAGGTAAAGATCACCAAGGCTTTGTGCAACTTCGCGTACTTGGTGTTTTAGTGGTTTAATTGTAGAAAAAGGCGACGTAAGTACAAGAGTGCGACGCAAGGATGACTCATGGCAGCACTACCGTTAGGCTCCAAAAGTTCTATTCATAATATTTATTATACAAAGCCCGTCGTTAACAATTTCCTCTTTCCGTAACCTGTTGTTCCCGATTGTGAAAACTATTTCATTCTATCGGGGCTTCTTTTGCAACGGAAATAAAAAGACGAATGAAAAATTTATATATCAAGGTTTTCTGCTTACTGGTATTTTTTACAGCAACAGCTGCGCAGGCACAACAAAGTATGATTAGAGGAAAGGTAACAACTAGCGACGGCCAGCCAGCTGCATACGTGAATGTTACCATTAAGGAGACCGGGAAAACAATGGTTTCTGACAATGAAGGTTCGTTTACTATTTACACTGATAAAGAATGTACCTGCTCAATAATTGTTTCTTACATAGGTCTTAAAACACAGGAGAAAGTAGTAACCATTCGTAATGGCGAAAATGTAGAAGTGGATTTTCAACTGCACGAAAACGCTGCAGAACTTGAGGAAGTAACTGTTACAAACCGTAAAAACCTTAACAGCAAATCTGTCTTAATTGGTAAGATCGCCATTGACCCGATGGACCTTCCGCAAAGTATTGCTGTAATTGGGCAAGGTGTTATTCGCGACCAGCAAGCCTTGCGACTGAGCGATGTAATTAAAAATGTAAATGGAGTTTATTTAGCTACAGCCCGCGCCAGTACGCAAGAAAATTTTTCTGCAAGAGGCTATGCTTTTTCAAACACTAACATGTTCAAAAATGGAGCTCGTGTTAACTCAGGAGCAATGCCCGAAATGAGTTCACTAGAAAGTGTGGAAGTGCTTAAGGGAAGCGCCGCTATTTTATACGGGCAGGTTTCACCGGGAGGTATTATTAATATGGTGACGAAGCAACCTAAATTTAAGTTTGGTGGCGAGGTTTCATTTAGGGCAGGAAGTTATGATTTGTATAAACCTACTTTTGATGTTTATGGCCCTATCTCTTCATCAATAGCTTACCGCATTAACGGCACTTACGAAAGCGCAAAAAGTTATCGTGACGTAGTAAGTTCAAACCGCTATTATGTAAATCCTTCTTTCCTTTTTAAGCTAAGTGATAAAACTGAACTGGTTGTTGAAGGCGATCATCTTCAACACAATTTTACTCCTGACTTTGGTATCGGCACTCTTGGCGGTAAAACAGTTGCTAATCTTCCTCGATCAACTTTCCTGGGTGCAGCATGGCAATATGCTAAAACAAAACAAAGTACAGCTTCAGCTACTCTAAAACATAGCTTTAACGACAACTGGAAACTAAACACATCTCTTTCTTACCAGAACTATGCAAGAGATTATTTTTCAATAGAACGTATACAAGCCGATGCTGCAGGCGACTGGGTAAGGCCATTAGGACGAGCAAACACCAACGAAGATTATTATGTAGCCCAAACCAACCTTAACGGTAAATTTAAGACGAAGGGCATCGAACATAACTTACTCGCCGGTATTGATGCTGACAGGTATGTAACTACAAACTATACTTATAGCATTCCTGCAGTTGCCGGTCTGGCAGCGGGCAGCTACGATAAAATAAACATTTTAAATCCTGCAAAGTATGTAGCCCGTACCGATATGGCAGTTACTTCTAAAATAAGAAGAGTTAATCTTCCTATGAATCGTGGCGGCATCTATCTGCAGGACCTGGTAAAACTTTCTTCCAGATTAAATGTAATGGCCGGTCTTCGTTATTCTTATGTATATAACGACCAGCCCGACTCTACTAATTTACTTACCAATGCTAAATCAAAAGGAAAGTCAACCTACAACAATGCGTTTTCTCCAAGATTTGGCGTAGTGTATAAACCAACTACCAACACTTCTGTTTTTGGTAGTTATTCTAATTCGTTCACTGTTAATACCGGCTCCGATGTTAATGGCAATACACTGGCTCCTTCCATTATCGACCAGTATGAACTGGGGGTTAAGAACGACCTTTTAAAAGGGAAGCTTTCTGTTAATGTAACTGCATACCGTATTAAAAACAATAACCTTTCGCAAACTGCTCCCTACTTAAAGGATGGAATTACGCCCAATAACAACTCAACTATCAAAGCGCTTATTGGAGAAACCACTAGCGATGGAGTAGAAGTAGATCTTGCAGGTCATCCTATAGCGGGGTTAGATATTATGGCGGGTTATAGCTACAACTTTATGCGCCTCACAAAAACACCCGTAGCTGTAGGAAATTTTATTGAAGGTGAACGCCTCGTTAATAATCCCGCCCACACTGCTAATGCAAGTATTTTTTACACGTTTAAAAACACAGGATTTAAAGGTTTAAAGCTGGGGGCTTCCGCCTTTTATGTAGGCGACCGTTTTGGTGGATGGAACACAGACATCACCCAAACTTCTCCAACAGTAGTTTATCGTAACAGGCTTATCCCCGTTGAAGGTTTTACCACGATAGATATTTCTGCCGGTTATAGCTTCCGTGCTATCTCCCTGATGGCAAAGGTTTCTAATATTACAAACGCCTATAACTATTACGTTCACGAAAATTATAGCATCAATCCAATTGCGCCAACCCAATTTGCCGCCACTATTGCTTACAAGTTTTAGTTAAAGAAATTGTTGTCCCGGCATTTCGATTACTATTTAACATTCTTGCGTCGCACTCTTGTACTGCAACAACTCTATTCAGCTAACTTCGCAATCGCACTAATAACCATAAAACAAAACCAGTTTAAATAGCTGGTTTTATTTTTTCCATAGTCACTAACATGAAAGTTTTCTTCCGCAACATTCATTTGTATTTAAGTCTTGCAGCCGGTCTTGTTATTTTAATTTGTTGTTTTACAGGCGCTGTTCTTGTTTTCGAAAAAGACCTCCAGGAAGTCTTTAGCCACTATCGCTACTATGTAAAGCAACAAAGTATTCAGCTACCAATTGAACAACTAATAAGCAAGGTAAAACAACAATATCCTGCAGCTAAAATATCCTCTGTAAAAATTTATCCTAACGCCGAAAGAAGTGTTGAGTTAGGTGTTTCAATACCTCAAAAAGATAACAAAGGCCAAGGAGAAATAAGTAAGAATGGAGAACAAGCTGGCGAAAGAAAAGACAAAGCATCAAATGGTCAATTGGCTCCTGAAAGCAGAGACGCCTCAAATAAAATTTCAGATACAAGCAAAGGCCTGCAAGGCAACCAAGCAAAGCAACAACCACCAGCAGGTGCAGGTGGCAGAGCAACACATACAGCTTATGTAAACCCTTACAGTGGGCAAGTAATAGAATTATATAGTTACCGGGAAACATTTTTCTTTACCATGTTTTCCCTGCATCGCTGGTTGTTAGGAGGTGATGATAGTATTGGTAAAACAATCACTGGTGTGTCTACTTTTATTTTCCTGTTTATCTTAATTACTGGCATTATTTTATGGTGGCCAAAAAACAAAGCAATCTTACAGCAACGATTAAAGATTAAAACCAATGCAAGCTGGAAAAGATTGAACCATGACTTGCACATAGTACTCGGCTTTTACTCTGCTATCTTTTTATTTATTTTTTCCTTCACTGCATTATCCTGGTCATTCAAATGGTTTAATGAAGGTATTTATGCGGCAACCGGTACTTCAGCAAAACAAACTGAGCCACCGCACTCTTTAATGCAAGCAGGTAAAAAAAGAATAAGCTTCGACTCCGCTTTCGTTGCCATTAACAAAGCTGTCCCGGATGTTCAATACTTTAGCTTGAGAGCACCAAGCGACTCTATCGGCATTTATACTGCAACAGTACTTCCAACAGGTGCAGCCGAATCTGCGGCAGACAACTATTACATCGACCAGTATTCGGGCCAAGTGGTAGGCAATTTAAAATACAAGGACAAGAATTTAGGGCAGCGAGTTAGGTCAAACATTAAGCCAATACATACCGGTTCTATTTATGGCTGGCCCTCAAAAATTATAGCTTTTATTGTCTGCTTATGTGGTGTAATATTTCCAATTACAGGAACGATTATGTGGCTGAATAGGTTGAAGAAAAATAAAAGAAAACAAGTAGCTACAACCAATGGTAAGACTGTAGTTTTAAAAGAGGATGAAGATGAGGAAGACTAACCAATGACAAACCTGCTAGTACAGTTAGCTTTTAAAAAGAAGATGATTAAAAGCTGACTGTACAAGTGAGTGACACTACGATGATGCTATGAATAGAGGATGCTGGTAAAAAAGTTTTCCTACAAGCGCTCACCATTAATAAACTTTCTTACCACCAATAAAAGTCAACACAACCTTAGCGGCTAAGATTTCCTTTTCATCAACCTTCAATAGATCCTTATCCAGGATAATGAAATCAGCTTTCTTACCTACTTCTATACTCCCAACTTCCTCTTCTAAAAAGCAGGCTTTGGCTGCCCAGATTGTCATTCCTTTTATAGCTTCTTCCCTTGCTAAAGCATTCTCCATTTGAAAACCTTTTGGGGGAAATCCTTTGTCATTTTTACGAACAACAGCCGCCAAAAAAGTTTTAAACGGGCTGATATCTTCAACAGGAAAATCTGTTCCTAATGGTATCCAACCATTTTGATTTAGCAGTTGTTTGAAGGCATAAGCTCCTTTTACTCTTTCGCTACCTAGCCGCTCTTCAGCCCAATACATATCGCTTGTAGCATGCGTAGGCTGTACAGAGGGAACAATGCTTGATTGACCAAACAAACCAAAATCATTTGTATTTATTACTTGCGCATGTTCTATTCTCCAACGTTTATCATTTTTACCATTTAGTGCCCTGTTATAAATATTAAGCATCTCACGGTTTGCACTATCGCCAATGGCGTGGGTGCACATTTGAAAATTAGTTTTAGCAAGTGCATGGGCAAGGCTATCAAAATACCTCTTATCCTTTAGGAGAAAGCCATACCACCCTTGCTTGTCGGCATAAGGTTCAAGCAAGCAAGCCCCACGGCTGCCAAGCGCTCCATCCGCGTATACCTTAATTCCTTTAACGTACATCTTATCGGTTTTGTGCGGCTCTTTATTAAGGTAGCGTTTGTAATTAGCAGTATCATCACTCAACATGATGTACATGCGCATATCTATTTTACCTTCTTTTTGAAGACCGTCAATGGTCTCAACATCGTTATACATTAAACCGCAATCAGCAACAGTTGTGAGGCCAACAGCAAAGCAATTCTTTTGGGCCTGGCTTAACCATTTTACATAATCATCAATGGTACTTGCTGGCATTTTTGTTGAGACAAGATCAACAGCGTTATCAATTAAAACGCCGGTTAGTTTGCCATCTTTCGTTTCTATTTCTCCACCGGTAAGCGTTTGGCCCGGCTGTATACCTGCTTCATCAATTGCTTTTTGGTTTACAATGGCCGCGTGGCCATCAACACGTGTGAGAATAACTGGGTTATTGGGAAATAGCTCCGTCAACTTTTCGTTTGTCGGATAAGACTTGCCTGGCCATTTATTTTGATCCCACCCTCGTCCTTTTATCCATCTTTCATTTGGATGTTCTGCAGCGAATTTCTTTACACGTTCAACTACTTCATCGAAGCTCGTCGTGCCAAAAAGATCAACCATAAAAAGTGATTGACCATAACCAAGAAAGTGAGCATGCGCATCGATAAAGCCTGGGTATATTGCCCGGCCTTTTGCATCGATTGTTTCTTTTGCCTTATAGTTTGCAAGTATTTCATCGCTTGTTCCAACTGCTACTATTTTACCGCCGGTTATAGCGAAAGCTTCTGATGTAGCGAATGAATTATCAACGGTATAAACAACACCGTTGTGAACAATCATATCTACCTCGCTGGAACTACTGCAGGAAGTAAATAATAATACTGACGAAAGCAAAAGGAATAAAAGGCGCATAGTTATAAGTTGAAAAACAAATGTAGCAATAGCGAAACTATTTACTACATGTATATAACTTATACTTTTTTGTTGCTTAATCTTAATTATACAAAAGTTGAATAAAGGTTTGCAGTACAAGAGTGCGACGCAAGAATGCTTAATAGTACCGATTGGCCCGGTACCAAAAACTACTATGCAGTAACAGGGCTTTTAGACAGCAGGTAGTCTTTTAAAAATTCGTAATTCGCTTCCATCTTTATGCTCACCTTACTTTGCTTCATTACACCTTTTATAGCTTCAGGGATTTCTATTTGCTGGCCTATAACCGGTTCAACAACATCATAAAATTTTATGGGATGGGCTGTCTCGAGCAAAATGCCTTTTTCGGTAGGATTTTGTAGGAGGTAATTGTTTAAAGCGGCATAAGCAACAGCGCCGTGGGGATCTAATAGGTATTGATCGTTGAGGTAAACATTTAGCAAAGCTGCCTTTGTTTCCTCATCAGTAATGCTCACACTTGTTATAGCATTTTTTACTTGTGGGAACTCGTGTTTAAAGATTTCAAGCACACGAATAAAATTACTTGGATGGCCAACATCCATTGCGTTTGATAATGTAGCAACGGCGGGCTTGCTAACATATTCACCTGTTTGCATAAAGTTAGGAACTACATCATTGGCGTTGCAGGCAGCAATAAAATGTTTAACAGGCAAGCCTGAAACGTTGGCTAGTATACCTGCACAAATATTTCCGAAGTTGCCACTTGGCACAGAGATAACTGGCGCGTTCAACTTATCATTCCATTGCTGTAAAGCATAGAAATAATAGAACTGTTGTGGCAGCCATCTTGCGACGTTTATTGAGTTAGCAGAAGTAAGAAAAACCTGTTCGTTCAAGTTATGATCTGCAAATGCGTTTTTCACCATTTGCTGGCAGTCATCGAAATTTCCGTCAACTTCTATCGCAGTTATATTTTTACCTAGTGTGGTTAGTTGTAATTCCTGCACGCTACTTACTTTTCCTGAGGGATAAAGTATAACAACGTTTACTCCTTCTACGTCGTAAAAGCCATTCGCAACAGCACCACCGGTATCTCCTGAAGTAGCTACTAAAACAGTAATTGGCTTGTTATTATTTCTTACAAAATAACCAAGGCACCTGCTCATAAATCTTGCACCAACATCTTTAAAGGCAAGTGTAGGTCCATGAAATAGTTCCAGGGCAGAGATCTTTTCATCAAGCTTTACTAAAGGAAATTCAAACGAGACAGTTTCAGAGGCAATCCTTTCCAAAACGTCGGCAGGAATTGATTTTCCTACAAACGGAGCAATAACTTTTACCGCAATTTCTTCTTTAGAAAAACTGTTTAAATTATCTATAAACTCTTTTTCCAAAGCAGGGATCTCTTCAGGAAAATACAATCCTTTATCTGGGGCTTGCCCTTTAATTGTTGCTTCGCGAAAATCTACTTTTTGTGATTGCTTGCTGGTGCTGTAGTAAAGCATAAAAATATTTTAAGAAGCTATTGCATTTATGTTGGAGATGGAAGCAGTGGTATAATTCACCACCTTTACGCCTTCCTTATTTATGGTAGTAACATAAGTATTGTAATCTATTCCAATGCTGTTGTAGAACGTCATCATTTCCTTTTCAACTGCTTTAGCAATTTGTAAATTGGTACTAAGCATAAAGATGGAAGGACCTGAACCGGAGATACCTCCACCCAATGCACCTGCAGCTATGCATTTCAATTTCACTTCTGCAAAACCTGGGATTAATATACTTCTTACCGGTTCAATTATTACATCTTCGAGTGAACGGCCAATAAGATCATAATCATTTTTAAGAAGGCCTGCAACAAGACCTGCAATGTTGCCCCATTGCTTGATTGCGTCTTTTAACTGCACTTCTTTTCTTAAGATCTGCCGTGCATCAGAAGTTCTCACTTCTATTTGTGGATGAACCACTGTAACATAAAGATCAGGAGCTGGGATTGTAATGATGTCCAGCGGAAATATTGAGCGTATGAGAGTAACGCCGCCGTAAATACAAGGAGCAATATTATCTGCATGCTTCACTCCTGTTGCTACCTTCTCACCAAACATAGCAAAGCGCACGAGATCTTCTTTGCCAAAAGTATTATTGAGTAAATGATTGGCAGCAACAACAGCGCCTGCAGCACTTGCAGCACTCGATCCAATACCACTTCCCGGCTTAATATTCTTTTCAATTGTTACTTCAAAACCAAAGTTTGCATCCAGCTCATTCAACATTTCAATAAGCGGAGCTCCGGCTGTATTTTGAGCCGGATCGGTTGGTAACTTATAACCATCTTTGCTGTGTATTATTACCTTCTTTTCATCCAACAATTTTACATGCATTACATCTGAAGGCTCATTAAGGCAAAGCCCTAAAACATCGAAGCCGCATACAAGGTTAGCAACTGTTCCCGGCGCATGCACCGTTACTTCTTTTTGTTGTGATGCAGTTGCTCTACTTTCTTCTAATTGCATGTATAATCTTTTACTTCATAAGGTTCTAAAATGCTCAATAGTATTGTTGCCGATGAACGTACTGCGACGCAACGATGTTTAATCACGGCTCTATCGCTCGTTCCAAAATTGCTTCTACTTCTATTATTAATTTCAATACCAGCATTTGTATTTTATAGCATCATCGTTGCGTCGCAATCACTTTATCAGTATATCTCTTGTGATCCGTTGCTTGCTATCTACCAGCTCTTATAATATCCGCAAACACGCCAGAGGCAGTAACTTCAGCACCAGCACCGGCACCCTTTACTACCAACGGCTGTTCTGAATAACGGTTGGTATAAAATAACACCACGTTGTCCTTGCCATACAAATGGTACAAGTCGTTCTGAGGTGCGATATGCTGCAAGCCAACAGAGGCTTTACCATTCTCATACTTCGCCACAAACTTCAATTTATT
This sequence comes from Segetibacter sp., assembly GCA_028288505.1. Classification (GTDB taxonomy): domain Bacteria; phylum Bacteroidota; class Bacteroidia; order Chitinophagales; family Chitinophagaceae; genus Segetibacter. The sequence continues at coordinate 31,684 of JAQBNN010000144.1, forward strand.
ACCCGCCTCTTTTGCCTTTAAGAATATGGCTTTAAAATGCTCTTCATGATTAGCCATCTCTTTATAAAAATCATCTACACTTCCCTGCATGCAAGCCTCGGGCATAAAAGAGTTGTTGGTAATATGTTCCATCTCTAACCGCTCGCCTGTTTCGCGTGCCAATATCATAATCTTACGCATCACATCAGTACCGCTAAGATCCAGGCGAGGATCTGGTTCGGTGTAGCCTTCGTCTTGTGCATCCTTAACTACTTCAGCAAAAGTTTTTGTTGCATCATAATTATTGAACACGAAGTTAAGCGTACCGCTAAGCACTGCTTCAATCCTGGTTACCTGGTCGCCGCTTCTTAAGAGATCGTTGAGCGATCCTATAACAGGCAAGCCTGCTCCAACGTTTGTTTCAAAAAGAAACTGAGCATTAAACTCTCTTGCAAGATCCTTTAGTTTTTTATAATAATCGAAAGGAGATGAACAAGCGATCTTATTACAAGCAACAACGGAAATACTTTTTTCAAGGAGCCTATCATAGCAATGTGCGATGTCGTGACTAGCGGTTACATCTGCAAACACAGCATTGCGGAAGTTCTTTGATTGTACAGTTTCAACAAACTTATTAATATCCATTTCTTCCCCTTGTTGCAACTGGTCTTTCCAGGTTTGCAAATCGATTCCTTCATCTTTAAACAACATATTCTTGCTGTTAGCAATGCCCACTACTTTTACCTTCAAGTGTAGGTGTTGCTCAAGGTACTTTTCCTGTTGTAAAAACTGGGAAAGTAATTTACTACCTACATTGCCCACACCAACAATAAACAAGTGAAGTTGCTTGTAAGTAGTTTCAAAGAACTCTTCATGTAAAATGTTGATGGCTTTCTTTACATCTTTCTTTAGGATAACCGCAGATATATTTCTTTCAGAAGATCCTTGTGCAATTGCTCTCACGTTTACACCATTTCTTCCAAGGGCACCAAACATTTTACCGCTAATGCCCGGGTGGTTTTTCATATTGTCACCAACCAAAGCAATAATAGAAAGTTCTGTTTCTACAACAATCGGCTCTACTTTGCCCGTTTCTATTTCAAAAGAAAAAGCTTTATCAAGTGCTTGCTTTGCAAGCTCAGCATTACGCTGTTCTATACCAACACATATTGAATGTTCTGACGAACCTTGTGTAATGAGAATAACATTGATTTTTTCATTAGCCAGCGCTTCGAATAATCTTTTCGAAAAGCCCGGTATACCAATCATGCCACTGCCTTCAAGGCTTAGTAAAATAATATCGTTTATACTGGAAATTCCCCTGATGTTATTTCCATTCTTTGTGGTTGTACTTTGTATGAGCGTTCCATAATCTTCCTGGGCAAATGTGTTCTTTATCCAAACCCTGATCTCTTTCTTCATGACAGGCTGAATGGTTGGCGGATAGATAACTTTCGCACCAAAATGAGAAAGCTCCATTGCTTCCTGATAAGATATTTCAGGAATTATTTTAGCGGTCGATACAAGCCTTGGATCAGCAGTCATCATTCCTGAAACGTCCGTCCAAATCTCTACATCAGAAGCATCAACAGCAGCGGCAATAATGGCTGCAGTATAATCAGAACCGCCCCTGCCTAAAGTGGTTGTCTTGCCTTTACTATCCGAGGCAATAAAGCCCGGTACCAAAGTCACTTGTTTATCATTGGTATCAAAATAAGCAATAATCGTCTTGTTGGTTTCAGTAAAATCAACAGCAGCATAAGTGAAGCAGCTATCCGTTTTAATCAACTCTCTCGAATCTTTCCAGGTCGAATCAATTTCCTCTGCCAACAAGCCTGCAGCTACAATTTGCGACGATAATAATTCGCCATAACTAACAATGCGGTCTTTAGTAGCAGGCGATAACTCTTTTAATAAAAAGATCCCGTTACAAATATCTTCCAGCTCGTTGCATTGCGTTTTTACCAAGCTTAAAACCCTACTTTGTTGGGTGACCGGAATAAGCGCTTGCACTGTTTCAAGATGCCTTGTTTCGGCTTCTTTTAGCTTGATTCTATACCCTTCGTTTCCTGTTGAAGCCAGTCGACCTGCCTCTAGTAAAATGTCTGTCATCCCTCCTAGCGCAGAAACTACAATAACTAATTTTGACCGCTTACTTCGCTCACTAATAATTCCTATAACCTTCTTTATATTTTGCGCGTTTGCAACTGAACTTCCACCGAATTTTAATACTTGCATGAACCTGATTTTATAACTGATAATGTTGTTAAAGACAGAAATACTTTATTTCTAACTGCAGCTTAAGCCCCTGTGGTAATATGGTAAATGTACAACCCTTAAAGGGTCGTAATAATTGTAGAAGTTGCAATAACTGTAAAGGGGAAAGCAATAACATTAGTAGTTATTGGCACATGGGGAGTAATATGGTTGTATTTCTTCTTCACCTTTTTGGGGCATGAAGATAAAGGGCTATTGAATAAGAAACAAAAGAAGTTTTTATTACTTAGACAAAAACGACCGAAGAAGTTCTTCTACTGAATAATAACTAACAATTGTTAGTATTCTTTAAGAAGCTTTAAAAGTACGATTCGAATACCAACCCCGGTTTTCATAGCATCATCGTTGCGTCGCAATCACTTTATCGGCATATCAATTTTAATCTTCAGTTTTCTGTGTAGAACCGTGGTATTCTTAAAAAGCGATTGATGTTTTAAATGAAAAGGCAACCTTCTTTTGAAGGCTGCCTTTCAGGTTCTCGTAACTTAATATCAAAAAATGTTATTGCTTAATAAGCTTGGTTAACTACAATGTCTGGGGATGAATATTTAAACATTAGTACAAGAGTGCGACGCAACAATGTAGCCAAGCGAACTAATGCTCGTAACAAAATAATCTTACAGCATTGGAGAGATTAAAACTTATAGACAGCTGCTAACAAAAAGCTTCCTGCGCTTTTAGTAGCTTGCCCTGATGATTTTGTAAAAGCTTCTTCTGTTGCGTTCTCATACCTAAGCTCAGGGATAATAGTAAGCGCAGAGATCCTAATATTTGCAGATAATGTGTTCGCAAATATTTTACCACCCTTAGCCGCCGAGCTAAATACGCCAGTGGACATGTCTTCATCAGAGAAATATTCACTCCTTAATGTAAGACCAAGCTTTGGAACAGGATCATAATTTAGATACGCCGCACTTCCCCACCATTGTGTAGCAGTACTTATTTTTCCTTTGGGTTCCATTTTAAACATAGCTACTGTCCCGTTGTAACCAATACTAAACTTGTCAGAAACGGTTTGTGTTAACACAAGATCTACCTGCTTGTTGTTGGTAGTATCAGAAGACTTTCCGCCCTGGTAATTTAAATACGCTTTTAACTTTCCATCGGCAGCACTAGTGCTATACTGGCCTACTACGTACTTAAACTTCGAAGTTGTGCTTTTAAAGTCAGTTGGGTTAGTTACACCTAACAGAAAGCTATGTTTTCCTAAAGTAAGATCAGCCTTTACACCTGTATGAAAAAAGGGACCGTAAGAAAACATATAGCTCATGCTATAGTTCCTGTTTAGGTACGGGTCCACTAATTCGTAGCCCACATGAGTAGCCCAGCTTCCTGCAGTGAACTTAAGATTGGTAACAGGAGAATACGTTAGATACAATTGTTTAATACTGAAACGTGATGCCTCATCATTATAAGAAAACTCTTCGGCACGTTTGCCAAAGCCAAGATCGGCTACCATACCCACCTTACCTATACTATGCTCCAGTTTTACTGATGCCATTCCCAATTCAAAGGAATTGTGGGAGTTGGTAAAGCTTGTCTTATTGTTGCTTGCCATCTTATAAAAGTCGTACCGGTAATAAGCATCGGCAAAGCCAGTAATGATTGGTTTAGCAGTTTTTTCTGTAGAGTCCTGGGCAATGGCGCAGGAAAATCCGGCCAAGGCGAGGCCCGATGTCAAAATTTGTCTTAACATTGTTTTGGTTTTTGATTATTCAAAAATGAAAGGGTAGTTCGATCAACTTTTGCGAGAAGTTGTATTAAAGAACTATCCTTTCTTCTTTTACAGTCCCGTTGTGGTTCACCAACAAAGTTCCCTGTGTATAATTTTCGTTGTGTTGGCTTGCATCCAGTCCTAATTCTTCATCTTCAGAACTTACTCTTATTGGTTGCACAAGATTTACTACTTTAAAAATTAAGAAGGAAACAATAAAGCTATAGGCAACAACAATTGCAATACCTTTTAATTGCGTAAGAAGGAAGTATACATTGCCATATAATAAACCATCAGCACCAGCACTGTTTACAGTTTTTGTAGCAAGAAATCCTGTTAAAGCCATTCCCACAATACCACCTACACCATGACAAGGAAATACATCAAGTGTATCATCAAGGCTTGATTTAGCCTTTAGGCCACAAGCTATATTTGAAATAATTGCCGCCACAAAACCAATAAAAACACTTTGAGGAATTGCTACAAAGCCTGCTCCTGGCGTAATGGCTACAAGACCAACAACAGCACCAATACAAAAGCCAAGAACCGAAGGTTTTTTACCTTTCAAAACATCGAAGAACATCCATGATAAACCAGCTGCTGCAGCAGCTGTATTGGTTGTAGCGAAAGCAGAAACACTAAGGCCACTTGCACCTACTGCTGAGCCAGCATTAAAGCCGAACCAACCAAACCAGAGCAAACCTGTTCCTATTAATACATAAGGAATATTTGCAGGGGGAATTTCCTTTTGCTCCATGTGTACTTTACGGCGCTTTAACACTAGTGCGCCTGCAAGAGCAGCTAAACCAGCAGAGATATGTACTACTGTTCCACCGGCAAAGTCAAGAACACCCATTTTAAACAAGAACCCTTTAGGATGCCATGTCCAGTGTGCGAGAGGAGCATAAACAAACAGGCTAAACAGAACAATAAATAAAATATAAGAGGTAAAACGAATCCTCTCAGCTACAGCACCTACCACAAGGCCTGGGGTAATTATCGCGAACATCAGTTGAAACATTGCGAATAAGGTAAGCGGAATGGTGGGCGCCAACGACCATGGTTCACCTGAAGCAACTCCTTTAAAAAATAAGTGTGTAGCTGGGTTGCCAATAAAGCCCCCTAGAGACTCACCAAAACAAAGGCTGTAACCAACAGTGATCCAAATTACGGTAACAACACCCGCTGCCACAACGCTTTTGATCATCGTCGAGATAACATTTTTCCGGTGAACCATTCCACCATAAAAGAAGGCGAGGCCGGGTGTCATCAAGAATACAAGGGCCGTAGCAACAAGCATCCAAGCAATGTCGGCACTGCTGTATTTAGCCGCTCCATCGAAATTCGCAACTGCCGGAACGAAAATAGATGCGATAGCTACTGCTGCCAGCAGCCCAAAAGGGATTAGGGTTTTTAAAGAAACTTTGTTCATGCAGATTACTTTGGTTTAAATAATAATTTTTAATAATGTTAATCATTTTAACTAAAAATAGTAAAATATTAAGTTAAACCATCCTATTATGTTATATATTTTTATTTGTTATTTTTAATAATACTTATCATTTTTACCCACTTTTGCCTATTACATGTACTCTAATAAAGGTTTTTTTATTTCCAGCAAATTTTTAATGCCACACCCAAAAAGTCCACTATTTTTTTCTATCAAAAGACAAAGAGCCGCCTTTCGGCAGCTCTTCCACTTTAAAAAAACGAGAAAACCCTATTTGTACTTAAATACATCAGGCGTTAAGAATTCGTCAACCTTGGCTGCACATTCGCGCCCCTCATTAATGGCCCAAACTACTAACGACTGGCCGCGTCTCATATCACCGGCGGTAAAGATCTTTTGGATGTTAGTCTGGTAGTTTTTATCTGTGGCTTTTACATTTCCGCGTTCATCCAATTCAACACCTAAGTCGTTTAATAATCCTTGTTGCTGCGGGTGCAAAAAGCCCATGGCCAATAAAGCCAACTCGCAAGGAATTTCTCTTTCGGATCCTGCAATTTCAACGAACTGTGCCGGTTTCCCATCACCAGTCAGCTTCCACTCAAGATCTACAATTTTAAGTGCTTTAAGATTACCATTTGCATCGCCAATAAATTCTTTTGTAGAAATAGCCCAGCGCCTGTCTGCACCTTCTTCGTGTGAAGAAGTTGTTTTGAGCAAGATTGGGAATGTTGGCCACGGCATGTATTCATTACGGGTTGCAGAAGGTTTAGGCATTAATTCAAATTGAGTAACACCGGTTGCACCTTGCCTGTTTGATGTACCAACACAATCGCTTCCGGTATCGCCGCCACCAATTACAACTACATTTTTACCTGTAGCAGAAATCTCAACTTCTACCGGCTTATCGCTCACTCTTTTATTTTGCTGCTTTAAAAATTCCATCGCAAAATGCACACCCTTCAAATGCCGCCCTGGAATATTAAGATCCCTCGGTATGGTTGAACCTCCAGCCAGAACTACAGCATGATAATTTCTAATCAGGTCGTTCAGGTTTACGTTTACACCGACCTCGGCGTTGCAGACAAATGTTACCCCTTCTTCTTCCATTAAAGCAATCCTTCTTTCTACCACCCATTTCTCTAACTTAAAATCAGGAATGCCATAGCGAAGTAAACCACCCGGTGCATCATCTCTTTCGTAAACAGTAACAGTGTGGCCCGCATAATTAAGTTGGGCTGCAGCAGCAAGGCCCGCCGGGCCAGAACCAACAACTGCTACCTTTTTACCTGAACGAAAATGAACCTTAATTGGCTTAACCAAACCTTTATCAAACGCTACTTCTATTATATGCTTTTCAATTTCTTCAATTGCTACTGGAGGTTGATTAATACCAAGCACACATGAACTTTCGCAAGGTGCAGGGCAAACTCTACCAGTAAATTCCGGGAAGTTATTTGTAGCAGATAATATCTCGTATGCTTCCTTCCAACTCTGGCGATAGACAGCGTCATTAAATTCAGGAATGAGGTTTCCTACCGGGCAACCATTGTGGCAAAAAGGAATACCACAATCCATGCAGCGTGCCCCTTGTTGAGTCAACTTTTCAGCCTCGTATCTTTCAACGAACTCATGGTAGTGCTGCACCCTTTCTTCCACCGGCCTTTTGTTTGGAAGCTCTCTTGTATATTCTAAAAAACCTGTTGGCTTACCCATTTTAAGTAAAAATTAAAAAGTAAAAAGTAAAAACGTGTACTACAACCTACCTTATTCATTCGAAACTGTACAACTGTTATTTCTTTGGTTTCCAGCAGTTGATCTTTCAATTGAGCATCGTTGTGTCACTCACTTGTACTGCAAATCAATTGTCATCGCTTTCATCCGAAAAACCCAACAGTCAATTTTTGACTTTTGAATTTTGAATTTTGAACTCGTTAGTTGCTCATGTACCTACAAGTACAAGTGAGTGACACAACGATGATGAATAAAGAACTAATGCTTGCTACCTAACTCTTCTCCACCCTTTCCACTCCACCTGTTAGTTGTTGCGCAAGTACTTTTTTATAATCCCTTGGGAACACTTTAATAAAGTTCTTCAACTGGTTGTCGAAGTCGTTAAGCACAAAGCTTGCGACTGTACTTTTTGTATTGTTGTAATGCGCTTCAATCATTTGCCTTAACTCAGCTGCATCTGTTTGATCAAGTGGATCGAGGTCAACCATTTCAGTATTACAAAGGCTTGGGAAAGTACTTTTAACATCGTAGATGTAAGCAATTCCACCACTCATGCCTGCCGCGAAATTCCTGCCAGTATCGCCAAGAATAACAATGCGACCACCAGTCATGTACTCGCAGCCATGATCGCCCACACCTTCAACCACAGCGTTTACACCGGAGTTACGAACAGCGAAACGCTCACCAGCTTTACCGCGAATGAAAGCAGTACCAGAAGTAGCACCGTAAAAGGCCACGTTACCAATAACGCTATTTTCTTCAGGGGTAAAGGTTGATTTAGCATTTGGATAAACGATAAGCTGAGCACCGGAAAGTCCTTTACCAAAATAATCATTCGCGTCACCTTCAAGCTCAAGCGTTACACCTTTTGCGGTGAAGGCACCAAAGCTTTGGCCGGCAGTACCAGTGAACTTAAAGTGAATGGTATCATCAGGCAACCCGGTTGACCTATACAACTTTGAAATCTCGTTTGAAAGCATTGTACCGACTGTACGATCAGTAT